>JABUFC010000038.1 GCA_013314715.1 Bacteroidales bacterium
TCATCCTAAAGTCTGTTAAAAATCTTCAAAAAAATTACATATACCTTGATTTGCAATTAACCAACTCTGTTGAAGAGTTTGTATCACAATATCTGAAAAAAATATATACGCTTTTTCCTGCCGAAAAAATTAAAGCATATATTAAAAATTTTCGGATTTTACCTCAAATTACCTTAAACCCTACCAATAATGAACTTGATGTTTCATTTAAATTTACCGGAGATTCATTACCTGTAGTCGAAGATGTCTTAAATTTACTCGAGAAAATATCTAATAAAGATAAAAGAACTATTGTAATTTTAGATGAATTTCAGGAAATAAACCAATTTGAAAAAGGATTCGACAAAAAATTACGTGCAATAATCCAACATCATAAAAATATTAATTATGTTTTTCTTGGAAGTCAGGAATCACTCATGAAATATATTTTTGAGAACAAAAAATCTCCATTTTATCATTTTGGTCAAATACTTCAGCTACAAAAAATTAAAGATGAGTTCTTTATTGATTTCTTAAATAATGGTTTTGCCACAGTTACTCGCAATGCTGAGTTTATTTCAAAACAAATTATTTTATTTACACAAGGGCACCCCTACTATACACAGCAACTCGCATATAACGTATGGAACTTGTTGTATATGAAAAAAAACGACCAAGAGGTGGTAAGTCTAGCTATTAATGAAACAATTATGTCGCATGATTACGATTTTGAGCGACTTTGGAACACTCTCAACCTCACAGATAGAAAAACATTAATTCATTTATTGCAAAATTCAGATACGCCATTTTCACATCAACACCTTAATATCCCAACAAGTACTTTAATGAGCTCCATTAAACGACTTTTAGTCAATGGTTTTATCATTAAAAACACAAAAGGCTATGAAATTGATGATCCATTTTTTAAACAATGGTTATTAATCAGAAGAAAAAAAAGCTAAGAAAAATCATACAAATTTCCTTGATGATTGGATGATGAATATTCATACCCCCGCCTGTCATTACCTGTTGATAATGATTTATCTGGAACACTTGTAATTGATAAAACTAAATGATAAAAAAATAATTAACCAAACTGCTCATTAATAAATTGGATACCAACATTGTCATAATTGGTGCTGGAGTTGTGGGACTTGCCATTGCACAAGAACTTTCGAAGTGGTTCGACGATGTTTATCTGATTGAAAAAAACACAACCTTTGGTCAAGAGACCTCGAGTCGAAACAGCGAAGTCATTCACTCGGGCATATATTATCCCAAAGGCTCATTAAAAGCGACAATCTGTGTGGAAGGGAAAAAACTCTTATACGACTATTGCCTACAAAAGCAAATCGCACACAAAAAAATCGGTAAATTGGTAGTATCGACCAATGCTTCTGAAGACACCATTTTGTACTCCATACTCCAGCAAGCACAAAACAATAATGTTACAGATGCTCAACTACTATCATTAGACGAAATAAAGCAACTCGAGCCCCATATAAACGCTACGACGGCACTTTACTTCCCATCGACGGGCATTGTCGATTCGTTTAGCTTAATGAAGCAACTCGAAAACGATGCCATCAACCAAGGGGTTCAGGTGCTTTACAAAAAAGAAATTACGGCTATTCGTAAAATCACCAACGGATACGAACTTACCGTTAACGAAAACGACGAGCAGTTTAGTTTTACCGCTTCGATAGTAATCAATGCCGGTGGACTATATGCCGATAAAATAGCTGCCATGGTTGGCATTCACGATCTTTCTTATACAATTCACTATTGGAAGGGCGAATATTTTTCCGTCACAAACGGTAAACATAAGCTCTTAAACCACCTGATATACCCCACCCCAAACCCAAACAATACCGGGCTTGGCATACACGCTACACTCGATATCAACAGCCGGCTGAAATTAGGACCCAACGCCCTATATCTCAACACCAAGATTCTCGATTATAGTGTAAATAAAGACCACCTCGAAAGCTTTTACAATGCGGCCATTAAATTTTTACCTTTTATTGAATTACACGATTTACAACCCGATCAGGCAGGCGTACGCCCTAAATTGCAAAAACCTGGCGATACCTTTAGAGATTTCATCATTTGCAACGAAACTAACAAAGGATTTAAAAACTTTATCAACCTTATCGGTATCGAATCACCAGGATTGACAAGCTGTTTGGCAATAGCCAAAAAAGTTAAAAAGCTTATCCAATAACACCCACGCTCGTCATTGCGATTTTCAACTATTTTGAAAAAGAAGCAATCTCATCAAAACACATACAACATGTTTTAAGAGCATTGAAAAAAGCTTAGCGCAGATTGCTTCACACATACGCACATGTAAAACTTCGTTCGCAATGACGAAAAAAAAGAAAATTCTCACAAGACCTAATTAAATTTTTCTAAATCCAAATAATTAATAACATTTAACTGAAATCAGAAATGAAAAAAGCAATTATAACAGGTATTACAGGACAAGACGGCAGTTACCTTGCCGAAATTCTTCTTGAAAAAGGCTACGAAGTACACGGCATTATACGACGTAGCAGTTCATTTAATACCGGACGAATAGACCATTTATATAATAATCCCGAAATTTTAAATAATCGACTATTCTTACATTATGGCGATTTAGTTGATACTTCGAGCTTGCATCGCATTTTAGAAAAAGTACAACCTGACGAAATATACAATTTAGCTGCTCAAAGCCATGTAAAAGTCTCGTTCGACTTGCCCGATTATACCGCTCAAGTCGATGCTTTAGGAACTCTCCGCTTTCTCGATGCTATTCGCGAAACGGGCATAAACACTAAATTCTATCAAGCTTCTACCAGCGAACTTTTTGGTAAAGTGCAAGAAGTACCTCAAAGCGAAAAAACACCATTCTATCCTCGTTCACCTTATGGAGTGGCAAAACTATACGCTTACTGGATAATTGTCAACTATCGCGAAGCATATAATCTCTTTGCTTGCAATGGCATTCTTTTCAATCACGAAAGCCCACGCCGCGGCGAAACTTTTGTTACAAGGAAAATAACACGCGCAGCCGCTCGTATAGCATTAGGATTGCAAGACAAGCTGGTACTAGGGAATCTCAACGCTAAACGCGACTGGGGATATGCTAAAGAATATTGCGAAGGCATGTGGCTCATTTTACAACATCACCAACCCGACGATTTTGTGCTAGCTACCGGCGAAACACATACCGTACGCGAATTTGCCGAAAAAACATTTGCCGAAATTGGTATTATGATCGAATGGCAAGGGAAAGAAGAACATGAAAAAGGTATTATCAGCGATCTTCAAGATAAAGGTTTTGAACTAAAAGGAATAAGAAAAGGTAAAACAGTTGTAGAAGTTAGCCCATCCTATTATCGCCCAACTGAAGTCGATTTGCTCATTGGTAATCCTGAAAAAGCACGCCGATTATTAGGATGGCAACATCAAACAACATTCGATGAACTGATAAAAATGATGACCATTGCCGATTATGAAAAGGTTTTAAAAAGAGGATATTAAGTTAAAATGATATGATTCGATGAAATAAAAGAAACCTTTTAAAAGATAAAGCAGTCATATATTTAAATTAGTATGTGCAAAGCTTACATTATACAACTTCCCAAAATTATCGACCAAAGAGGAAATTTAACATTTGTCGAAACACAAAAACATGTTCCCTTTAAAATAGAACGTGTATTCTGGATTTACGACGTTCCGGGAGGCGAAATCCGTGGCGGACATGCCTATAAAACAGCTAAAGAGTTTATTATTGCTCTTTCTGGTAGTTTTGATGTGATTGTAGATGATGGTAAAGAAAAAAAAACATTTTCGTTAAACCGCTCTTATTATGGACTTTTTGTTCCCGAAGGAACTTGGCGACATATGGAAAATTTTTCTACTAATGCATTGGCTTTGGTACTTGCTTCTACAAATTTTAATGAAAATGATTATATACGGAATTATGATGAATTTTTATTGTTTAACAAAAATTTAAATGAAATTAAATCAACTAATTCTTTAATATCCAAAAATATTTTAGACATAAACTCAAAATTAAGTTCTGTTTTCGATTGTTCACATATAGAATTAAACATCCATCATCGCGAAAAAGGAAATATTACAGTAGTAGAAAACCATAAAACACTCCCGTTTAATGTGAATCGAGTGTATTATTTATACGATATTCCAGGAGGTGAAGCTCGTGGCGGTCATGCACACAAAAATCTTTATCAATTAGTAGTAGCTGCAAGTGGAAGTTTCGATGTAATATTAGATGATGGTAAAGTAAAACGTACCGTTACTTTAAACAGACCATACCATTGCCTTTATATAGTTCCCGGCATCTGGCGTGAATTGGTTAATTTTTCTTCTGGTTCTATCTGTTTGGTCTTGGCATCCGAAATATATGACGAAAATGATTATTTAAGAGAATACGAACAATTTAAAAAATATAAGTTATGAATCACTTATTAGAAGTAAAAAAAATTATTGAGAGTATTTTAGAAAACAGAGGTAAAAAATTAAGTTGTGAAATTAACAATAATACACATTTAAGAAATGATTTAGGATTTGATTCTCTAGATTTAGCAGAATTAACAGTAAAAATTGAATATATTTTTGGTGTTGACGTTTTTGCTGATGGTATAATTGACACAGTTGAAGAAATTATTAGAAAAATTGAAAAAAAATAATTATGAAATCGCAATCTTGTCAGATGATGAGATAAGATCTGGTCTTAATTTAAAAATAAAAAAATTGAAAATGGAAAACGATATTCTCTTTTTTATTGACATAAAAAATAATATATACATAACTTGGCAAAAATTATTAAATGATATTAATTCTACCAATTCAGTCCAAAATTATATACATTATAACAGTTTTTATGATATTTTTTTACAAGTTATAAAAAGTTATTTATTCAATAATAATGTTATACTAATAAACTCTGAATTAAAAGAATTTGAAAATAAAAGCATTATAGATAAAATTAAAATATCTTCTACAAAAACAAAATTAAGTTTTAATTTTTCTTCAAAAGATGAATTTTTGCATTACATTTCAAATTACAAAAGTAAAGGTAGTATTACATTACTTACATCAGGTTCTACTGGATTACCTAAAATAGTAACACATTATTTTGATTCTTTAAATAGATTTGTTAAGACTGGCAAAAAATATACACATGACATTTGGGGTTTAGCATATCATCCTGCTCATATAGCAGGATTACAGGTATTTTTACAAGCTTTTTTTAATGGTAATTTAATTGTAAGATTATTTGGTTTAGAAATTAGTCAAATTAAAGAATTAATTTTAAAATATAACATCAACAGAATTTCAGCTACTCCCACATTTTATAGATTATTAGTTGACAAGAACTTGTATTTTGAAAATGTAAAAAGTATAACTTCAGGAGGAGAAAAAATAGATAATGAATTAAAAGATTCTTTAAAAAATATTTTCAAAAATGCCAAATTTATTAATGTCTATGCTTCTACAGAAGCAGGTTCATTGTTTGCTTCTGATGATGAATGGTTTTATATACCTGAGCATGTTAAAGATTATGTCAAAATAGTTAATAATCAAATATTTATTCATAAAACATATATAGGTTTTATTGAGAATAATAGTGATAATGAATGGTATTCAACTGGTGATGTAATTGAATGGGAAAATTCTGAAAAAAAGAGGTTTAAAATTGTTGGTAGAATAAATGATATAATAAAAGTCGGTGGATATAAAGTTAATTTACAAGAAATTGAAGAAGCTATTAACCAAATAAAAACTGTAAAAATTTGTAAAGTGTATAATAAAAAAAACTCTGTGTTAGGTAATATAATCTGTTCAGATATAGTAGTTAAAGAAAATTGTTTATTAAATGAAAAAGAAGTAAGAAATTTTCTTAGAGACAAACTTCAAGAATATAAAATTCCTAGATTAATAAGATTTGTTGAAAATATAGAGACTACTTATACTGGAAAATTAACAAGAAAATAAAATTATATGAACGTTTTAGTAACAGGTGTATCAAAAGGATTAGGTCTTAAAATTACAGAATTACTTCTTAAAGAAAATCATTTTGTATATGGCATTAGCAAAACTAAAACAAACATGATTGAAAAATTTAGTAATGAATACAAAAATAATTTTAAATGGATTTGTTATGATCTTTCAAATCCTAAAGATGTGCATTTAATTTTTAAAAATGAGATTGGACTTGAAAACCATTTACACGGATTTGTTAATAATGCAGCTATAGCATACGATGATATTATTACGAATACTAATCTTGAGTATCTAGAAAAAATGTACTTAGTTAATGTTTTAACTCCTATAATGTTAACAAAATATTCTATAAGAAATTTTCTTTTACATCAAATTAATGGTTCTATTGTTCATATTTCTTCTATTAGTGTACATACAGGATATAAAGGTTTAGCGATGTATGCTTCTACAAAAGGGGCATTAGAAGCATTTTCAAAAAATACAGCAAGAGAATGGGGAGAGAAAAAAATAAGAAGTAATTGTATTGTTTCAGGATTCATGGAAACAGAAATGAGTGCCTCATTGACAAAAGAACAAAAAAATAGAATTTATCAGCGTACTTCGCTAAAAAGTCCGGTCGACATTGAATCTGTTGCATATACTGTACTTTTTCTTTTAAGCGATAAAGCCAAATCAATTACTGGGCAAAATATTTATGTCGATAACGGAACAATTTAAATAATAAAAATGAAATATCCTTCTCGTCAAACTGACGAGACAAGTGTTGAACTTAATTTAAAAATAAAAAATAATGAAATTTAACAATCAAAACATTAAAATAGGAAAAAATGTTTCTATTGGAAAAAATGTTAAAATAGGAGATAATACTATTATTTATGATAATGTTATCATAGGAGATAATACTATCATTTCAAATAATTGTGTTTTAGGTGAACCAACTGCCAGCTATTATATAGATGAAAATTATAAAAACGAACAATTAGTTATCGGAAAAAACTCACTTATTAGAAGTCATACTATTATTTATTCCGGATCAATATTAGGCGATTTTTTACAAACAGGACATAGAGTAACAATTAGAGAAAAAACAATAGCTGGGAATCATTGCATGTTTGGATCTTATGTTGATATTCAGGGATATTGTAAAATTGGAAATTATACACGTTTCCATAGTTATGTTAACATTGGACAATATTCTAATATTGGTAATTTTGTTTTTATATACCCTTTTGTAGTTTTAACTAATGACCCAACACCTCCCTCTGATAAACTTATTGGAGTTTTAATTGACAACTTTTCACAAATAACAACTGCTAGTATATTATTACCTGGCACACATATAGGAAAATTTTGCTTAGTTTCTGCAAACTCTGTTGTTAATGGGAAGTTTGAAGACGATTCGTTTATTTCTGGTAATCCTGCAAAATTAATTGGAAAATTAAGTAAAATGCCTTTTTTTAATAATAAAGGGAAAAAACACTATCCCTGGCCTTACAATTTCGACAGAGGAATGCCATGGCAGGGTATCGGATATGATGAATGGATTAAAAATCAAAATTTATGATTCATTTTCTAAACCTTCAACAAATCAACGCTCAGTATGCTGATGAACTAAAAAAAGTCGCTGCTGAAGTTATCGATTCGGGTTGGTATTTGCTTGGCGAAAGAGTAAAAACGTTTGAAAATGAGTTAGCCAACTTTATTGGTGTTAAACATGCCATAGCCTGTGCCAATGGACTCGATGCTCTAAGACTTATTTTGCGTGCTTATATCGAAATGGGCATTATATCAGAAGGTGATGAGGTAATTGTGCCTGCCAATACTTATATTGCCACAATTTTAGCCATTACCGACAACCGGCTTAAACCTGTTTTAGTAGAACCAGATATACAAACCTATAACTTAGATTTATCTCTGATTGAAAAACACATTACAGAACGCACCAAAGCTATAATGGTGGTTCATTTATACGGGCAAACATGTTGGAGCCAAGATCTCGAAACCATTGCAAAAAAACACAACCTCAAAATCATCGAAGATAACGCTCAAGCCATCGGTGCCTATTACATTCCCTCTTATCATAATGAACCTGTCAAAACACCTTGTCATTCTGAATTATCTCATCATTCTGATTTACTTCGTCATTCTGACTTACCTCATCATTCTGAACTTGTTTCAGAATCTCCTCAACACACACCACTCCCTGCTGAACCTTCTCATACATCGCCCAACTCAGAATCGAATATCATTCCATCAACCCATTATCCCCGCACTGGATCATTAGGCGATGCGGCTGGCTTTTCATTTTACCCAGGCAAAAACCTCGGAGCTCTAGGCGATAGCGGTGCTGTAACTACCAACGATGACGAATTAGCATCGGTAGTAAGGGCATTAGCCAATTATGGATCCTCAAAAAAATATGTCAACGATTTTCAAGGTTTAAATAGCCGCATGGACGAATTGCAGGCAGCTTTCCTCATTGTGAAGCTCAAATACATCGATACCGAGAATCAACGCCGCCGAGAAATTGCACAATACTATTGCGAAAACATCAAACATCAAGATATTATTTTACCCATCAATACCACCATTCATCATCAAATAACCACATTAAAAAACCATGTTTTTCACTTATTTGTCATCCGCCACCCCCAACGCAATAAATTACAACAATATTTAAGCCAACATGGCATTCAAACACTTATTCATTACCCTATTCCTCCACACAAACAAAAGGCGTACAAAGAATGGAACTACTTATCTTTTCCTATAACTGAAAAAATCCATAACGAAGTACTGAGCTTGCCGATGAGTCCGGTATTAAAAGATGAAGAAGTAGAAAACGTTGTAAAAATCATAAATCTATTTAAGTAATAATTCTCCTCTTTAATGCAGGAAGATAATTCATATAAACAAATTTTAAAAGCAACAACACTTTTCGGTGGAGTACAAATAATTAATATTATTATTGCCATTATCCGCTCTAAGTTTATTGCCGTACTGCTTGGTCCCACCGGTATGGGAATAGCTGGATTGTTGACCTCAACTACAGGATTAATCAGCGGATTAACGAACTTCGGACTGGGTACAAGTGCTGTTAAAAATGTTGCCGACGCCAATGGCACCGGAAATCAAATTCGGGTTTTTATTATTATAACCGTACTCCAGCGTTGGGTGTGGATTACAGGCTTGTTAGGAAGCATTATTACTATAGTGCTTTCGTCATGGCTTAGCCAAATTACATTTGGTAATAAAGATTATACAACGGCTTTTATATACTTATCGGTTACTTTGTTACTCAATCAGCTTAGTTCAGGACAAATGGTGGTACTCCAAGGATTAAGAAAATTACAATATCTTGCCAAAGCAAGTCTCTCGGGAAGCATTGCAGGACTTTTAATTTCTATACCTATGTATTATTTGTGGAACATTAAAGCTATTGTTCCTGCTATAATCATTTCTTCATGCATTGCCTTATTTTTTTCGTGGTATTTTTCACATAAAATAAAATTTGAACCGGCAAAGGTTTCAAAAGTTAGAACCATTGCCGAAGGTAAAAATATGCTCTTCATGGGTTTTATGATCAGCTTAAGCAGTTTGATAACCATAGGGGTAGGGTATTTAGTGCGTATATTTATTAGTAGAACGGGGGGGGTGGAACAAGTAGGATTATATACTGCCGGTTTTGCTATTATTATAACTTATGTTGGTTTAATATTTAATGCAATGGCAACCGATTATTACCCACGATTATCGGCAGTGGCTCACAGTAATGAGCTTAGCAAAAAAGCCATGAACGAACAAGCCGAAATAGCAATACTCATTATTGCACCCATTATTATGATTTTTTTGGTTTTCATCAAATGGCTTATTATTCTCTTATATTCAACCCATTTTATCGCTGTAAATGCAATGATACACTGGGCAGCTTTAGGCATGCTTTTTAAGGCTGCCAGTTGGTCCATTGCTTTTATTTTATTAGCCAAAAGTGCAAGTAAACTTTTTTTTTGGAACGAATTGCTTGCCAATGTTTATATGCTGCTTTTTAATATTATAGGATATAGATTAGGCGGATTAGAAGGGCTTGGCATTTCGTTTATGCTTGTCTATTTTGTATATCTAATACAGGTTTTTGTTTTGGCAAATGTAAAATACAGTTTTTCTTTTAATAAAGATTTTATTCGTATTTTTGTTATCCAGCTATTTTTAGCGTTTATATGTTTTCTTATAATGAAACTAATGGCAATGCCTTATTCTTATATAGCAGGAAGTTTTTTTATTGTCATTTCTGCATGGTTTTCATTTAAAGAGTTAGATAAAAGAATCGGAATAAATGCTATTTGGAAAGTCCTTAGATCAAAATTAATCAATAAAATGCGAATATGAATAATTATTTAATTTAAAATTACAACTATTTAAATATGATGTCAATTAAATATTGATTAATTACTACATTTCATTAAAGGTTTATAAAGAACTAAAATATAATACCATTGCAAAACTATAAAACACAACAATTACTGATATTGTGATTAAAATAAACATCCTTTTCAATAATTTACAGAATGCTTTTTTCTCAATTACTAAAAAAATCGCAATGACTAAAAAAGTTTTAATATTAATTACTTTACAAAAAATAATATTATGAGATTTATAAAAAAAATTGATAAACTAATATTAAAATACTTAATTAAAAAATCTACCAAAACTCAAAATATTGATAAAAAATTATATTATTTGGATTTTGCAGCCAGGTTTCAGTTTTTTTCAAAAGATTATCGTTTTAGCAATTATGAAATAGAAAAAGAATTATGCAATATAGCAAAAATAAACTCAATAATTCTTAATAATCCTAAAACTAATTCTTTTATTCATGTTTACTCAAATATCAATAGCACCGGTGGTCATTCATTACTTATAAAAAATTGGTTGGATATAAACAATAGTGATAATTTTTCTAATCATACCATAATAATGTTGCATAAATCAAATTCATTACCGAAATGGATAGATGAATACAAAACCAAGGGCATAAAATTTATTGACTTATCTTATTATACAGATATTCTTGATAAATCTCTTAAATTAAGACAAATCGCCTCAGAATATTCATTTGTTGTTTTATATACACACATGGTAGATATAGTACCCATATTAGCATTTGGTACAGAAAAATTTAAAAGTCCAATATTATATTATAATCACGCAGATCATTTGTTCTGGCTTGGCGCATCAATTGCCGATATTGTAATAGAATTTAGAAATTTTGGCGAAAGAATAACACAAAAATATAGAAACATATATGAAACCAGAATTATGCCAATACCTATATCTATAAAAAAACCAAAGATAACTAAAATTGAAGCCAGAAAAAAATTAAATTTTGATGTCAATGTTAAAATTTTATTATCAATAGCTTCTGCTTATAAATATAAATATAATAAGAAATACCCCATGGTGGATATTCTTATAAATATAGTTAAGGAATATAAAAATGTTATGGTTATTTTTATAGGTCCAGATCCCTCAGAAAACTATTGGAAAAACATTTCAAAAAAGACTAATAATAAAATAAAAACTTTAGGCTCCATTAATTATTCAAATTTATATTTATATTATTCAGCAGCAGATATTTATTTAGATAGTTTTCCAACACCTTCTATTACTTCAACCCTTGAAGCAATTTTATATGGCTTACCAGTTGTTTGCATGAATACCCCTTTAGGACATGTTGATATCCTTAATGATATACTTGTTAGTAATGAATTAGAATATTTAAATAGAATTAAATATTTATTACAATACAAAGAAAAAAATGACTTATATGAAAAATTAGAAAAAGAACATTTAGAATTAGGATGGAAGTATAAATACTTGTGTTTATTAGACTCTTTACCGGTTAAACATTCTGTTAAAATAAGACATAATGTCAGTATTGAAGAAGATATAAAATATATTCATAATGCAATCCGTTCGGGAAATAGAATGTTATTGATACCCATATATTTTAAAAAAATATCTATAAATATTAAGCTACTTTCAATATTTATTATTTTATATAAAATCGATATTAAACTATTAAAATATATATTCAATAAAATTATTTGTAAAATGTACTATGATAAATGAAAATGAAATATCAATTTTAATTCCAACGTATAACAACGAAAATACTATTTATAGCTGTTTAACCTCTGCTATAAATACTAAGGCACTAGAAATATTAATAAGCGATGATTTAAGCAGCGATAATACAGTCAAAATTATAAAAACTTTTAATGATAAAAGAATTAAGTTGTTTATACAAAATCGCCGTTTAGGATTGTGGAAAAATCATCAATTTTTATTAAAAAAAGCTAAAGGTAAATGGATTAAATTCTTACAAGCAGACGATTACTTATCGGAAAATGGTCTTAAAAAGTTTTGTGAAGTTAATGATGAAAATGTTACAATAATCAGTTCACCTTCATTATATAAAAACTTAGAAACCAATAAAACATTTATAAACATTAATGTAGAAAAAAATATATTTTTCGAACAACATAAATATTTAAAAAGAATAATAAAATATGGAAATGAACTTAGTACACCATCAAACACATTAATTAAAAAAAATGCTATACCCATTACCAATTATTTTTGGAGGAATTCACTTTCATGCGATTTAATAACTAATATAATTGCAGCTTCAAAAGGGAAAGTGTTCTTTGTTAAAACTGGTCAGATTATAAGAGGAATACATTCAAATCAAGATACATTTAAACAGGGTACACTAACCTTTATTACAAGGAAAGTAAAAACTTTTTTAATTTTAAATAACTTATTTGATAATAAGACAAAATATATTATTCATTTTTATTTTTTTATTAATATATTTGCATTAATAAATGAATATAATAAAAACAAAAATATATTGACTGTAAGAGAAAAGGTTTATTGTAAAAGCAGAATTAAACAAATATTAAAAAAATTAAATTATTTTTACATATTAATTAACATGCTTTATATAATAAAAGCAATTCATTTTAAATATTTTTCAAATCATAAATATTCAATAAAAGAAAAATGAAAATACTTCATATATCTAATTTTGATAATGGATCAACAGCCATTGCAAGGCTAAAAGCCTTTAAAAAAAATGGAGCAGAGGTTTTTACTTTAAATGTAGTAGATAATTTTCCAAACAAATATAAATTGTATTTATACTATAATTTTGGCTTCGATCATGTTTTTAATAATCTTAATACTGAAATTTTAAAAATTTCTGTAAAACATAAGCCTGACATTATTTTTATTGAAAAGGGGAATTTTGTATATCCTAAAACATTAGCTTTATTAAAAGAATTTTTAAATACTAAACTTGTTCATTATAATCCTGATGATCCTTTTGGGTCATACCAAAAAGGATGGTCATTATTATTAAAAACTATTCAACAATATGATATTTGCTTTGTAGCAAGAAAATGTAATATAAATGAATATAAAAAACTTGGGGCAAAAATAATTTATACTTTTAATAGAGGTTTTGATCCTGAATTACACAAGAAAATAAAATTATCAGAAGATGATTATAAAAAATTTTATACACCTGTGGGTTTTATAGGCTCATACGAAGAAGAAAGAGCAGAATATATATCTTTTTTAATTGAAAATAAAATTCCTATAAAAGTATATGGCGGTGGATGGAAGAATAATAAACATTGGAAAATAATTAAAAACAACTATATTGAAGGTAAATATGTTGGATTAGAATATGTTAAGGTGATTAATGCTATGGATATTGCACTTCATTTTTTAAGGAGGGCGAATCGAGATGAACAAGATCACCGTACATTTGAAATACCTGCATGCGGGACATTTATGCTTGCTCAATACTCACCATTTCATAAAGAATTGTTTTCTATAGATAAAGCTGCAGTTTTGTTTGACACAAAAGAAGATTTGTTAAATAAAGTAAATTATTTTTTACAAAATAATGAAGAACGAAAAATTATTGCTGAAAAGGGTTATAATATTATTAGAGAAAAAGGATTTGATTATGAAAATATTATAAAACAAATTCTAATATTATGCCAATCGTAATAAAACAAAGTATTTATTATACTTATTACAAGTACTCATGCAATTAAATTATTAAAAAAAGAGAAAACAAATTTATAATTTTTCAAATAATTATTTATAAATCATATAATATGTAATGTCTATTGTTACTTTTTTAAGTAGTATATAAGTATAGTTTACAAGAAAACATAAATTTAAAAAGTATGTATATAAATTTGTAACTTTCATAAAATTTTAAAATGTTTTAAATGAATAATATTATTTTAGAAATATTATATAATTTTCTTTTTTTAATAATAGGCATGTTTATGCTAAACATCTATATAAAAAATAACAAGTTAAATATAATAAATATTTTAGGATTAAGTCACTTAACCATTTTTGCACTTCTTAGTTTAATAAGTATTATAAATGGACGTATTGTTAATCCATTTACTTTTTGGGAAATAACAAGATATTATTTAAGCATATTATTAACCACAATAGGTATTTTTTCTTTTAATATATTTCTACCGAAAAAGCTTCGCTATTCTACAGAAATTAATAAATTGTTAAAAAAATATTTAAGCATCCCTGTCAAAAAAAAGTTTATTTTTTTTACTATAACATATATTATCAGTTGGAATATAAAAATTACTTTTAATTTATCTGCATATGGTTCTGGCAATATTGATCGCGTTTTAGCATTACCCTATTATATTGTTGTTAGTAAACAATTAATAGAAATAATTCTCAATGGCATTGCCTATATTGAAATAGCACTCATAGTTATTAATAAAAGCTACATAAAATGGATATATCATCTTCCAATTATTATTTCTATGATTATTCTTGTTGCAACATCAAGGTCTTGGTTTTTATGGCTTTTTGTATTATCAATTCTTATTTATTTCTGGTTAAACCAAAAAGTTAATATTAAGATGTTTTTGAAATATTTACCAATTATTTTTTTTATATACTTATTTCTTTTTCCATTAATAATTGGTTATAGAAATACACAAGTTGAGCTAAATAATGAGAATGAAAATTTAGCTGGGATTGAATTATATAGAGAAACATTGATAAGATTATGGAAAAAAGACTATAGCGAATTTAAAATGAAAAATAAGGAAAACTTAGAATCTCGTGCTAACTTTATGGAGAAAAACAATTTAATAATGGATGAAGCATCTATTGACCCTATGATGGGTGAACTTTTTTTTTCAAGCATATTATACTTAATACCTCGCTTTTTTTTACCTGATAAATTTGTGTATTTTGGAGCACATAGCAATGAGGTAATAATAGGTAATTATTACGGCATACCTTTAACGGATATTTCTGACAATATTCCACTATATGGTTATGTTGATTTTTTATTACCGGGTTGTTTATTGGCTGGTTTGATCGTATCGCTTATAATTTACATTTGTTTTAAAATTATAATGTTATTATCAGATAAATTTACAATACTAGCCACTTCTATCTTTGCAATAATACTGGTAACTTCATTTAGGGTAGAAGCAAATTACATATTATTTTTCTCTTTATTACGAAATATACTAGTAATTTATATATTAATAATGTTATATGATATTTTAAGAAAATATCTTCTTACAAAGTTATAAATATATCTATTTTAAGATGAAAATAATTATTAAAAAAATGAAAGTTTATATCTTTAGACCGGGGCAATTAGGTGATGCTCTGACAATGGTACCTGTGATTTATATAATTAGAAAATTACATCCTGAATCAAATTTTATATTAATAACGGATAAGCCAGCTAAATCACATTATGTGTTTAGTTGGGAAGTTTTTAAAAACTTCGATTTTTTTGAAAAGGTTATCCCCTATTCAAAAAATTTTTGTGACATGATTAAAATTTTTATTGAGCTTAGAAAAAACCCAGATTCTATTTTATATTTGCTTGCTGTAAAAACAAAATGGGGGAAGTTGCGTGATAAAATTTTCTTTAGATATATCTGTGGAGTAGAAAAAATAGTTGGGCTTAAAGAAAGCCATACAAACTTGTTTAGGAGAAAATCAAATGGTTATCTTGTCAAAGCATTAAGGGATTCAGAAAAATTTATCAGAATTGTTGAACGATATCACAATGTTAAATTCGACAGACCTGAAGGTTGTTTGCTTCCTATAAACAACCATATCGTACATAAAGTCAACCAAATTTTTGAAAATGTTCAATCAGAATTAAATAAATCATCCTACCTTATTTCTATATGTGCAGGCACTAAAATGCCAGCAAAAAAATGGTTTAGTGATAGATATGCCGAAATTGCTAACAGATTGATTGAAAAGAAAAATGCTTTTCTCATTTTTCTGGGTGGAAAAGAAGAGTTTTACGAAATAGAAACACTAATTACCAATATACGTAAAAAAAACAAGGTATTGAATTTGGTAGGTAAAACTTCAGTCATAGAATCGGCAGAGATTTTAAGGAGAAGTTCACTATATTTAGGAAATGATACTGGAACTATGCATTTAGCAGCAACTGTCGGAACAAAATGTGTTACCATTTTTAGCAGTAGAGGAGTATTTGGAAGACATATCCCTTATGGTAAGGGTCATGTTAATATTATCAAAAGAGTTGAATGTGAAGGCTGTAATTTAGAAGTTTGTATCGAAAAGAACATGGAATGTTTACGACAGATAGAAGTAGAAGAAGTATGGGCAATATTAAATGATATATTATTATGATGAATCTCATTTTTTGGCAAAATACAATAAGCCCTCATCAATTACCTTATATTTTTGAAATATCTAAAATAAATGATGTTACAAAGGTAATTTTAATTGCTCCTATTATACTAAGCGAAAAAAGAAAAAAATTAGGATGGACCATTTCTTACAAAGAAACTGATAAATTCAAGGTTATTTTAAATCCAGATAAAAATCAAATAAAAAATATATTTTTACAATATCAGGAAAACAGTCATCATTTTTTTTCAGGCATAAGAGCTTTTCCATTTGTATTTAATGCATTTAAAATATCTTTAAACTATAACATAAAACGTTCTATAATCACAGAATCTCCATTTTTTTACAAAAAACCCCCATTTCTTCATTTTATAAAACAATTTTTTTTTGAATATAAATATTACAAACATATTTATAGTTTTTATGCCATGGGTTCCACTGCATGTAAGTGGTATTCTAAACTTTACAAAGGGCCAATTATCAATTTT
This sequence comes from Bacteroidales bacterium, assembly GCA_013314715.1. Taxonomy (NCBI): domain Bacteria; kingdom Pseudomonadati; phylum Bacteroidota; class Bacteroidia; order Bacteroidales; species Bacteroidales bacterium. Next base: position 17,244 of record JABUFC010000038.1, read on the forward strand.
AAATATTGCACCAATAGTGTGCAAACTAATTTTAATCATCCTAAAAATTCAGTAATTAAATTAGTTTTTGTCGGAAGTTTAATTAAACTTAAGAATATTGAAATGGTAATAAAGGCATTATCAAAATGTAAAGAAAAAAAAATTGAATTTCACCTAATTGGCGATGGTCCTTTAAGAAATAAACTTATTAGAATGACCCAAAAATTTAATTTAAGCAATAATGTTTTTTTTCATGGAGTTATAAAGAATGAAGAAATTCCATTAACTTTATCACAATTCGACGTTTTAATACTTCCATCTTTTTATGATGGTTGGGGATCAGTAGTTAATGAAGCTTTAATGGCAGGTTTATATATCATTGTAAGCAATCGATGTGGCAGCAAAGATTTAATTGATAATAATGGAGTAAGAGGTATTATTATTCAACCAAAAATAAAAGAATTATTAAGTGCTTTAAATTATGTATCAAGAAATATAGACATAATCAATATTAATAGAAAAAATAGAATAGAATGGTCAATAAAATACTTATCACCGACTACAATAGCAAAAGAATTTTTTCTTTCGTTAAATTCATAATAAATATAAATGAATAGTATATGAGCCTAATAAAAACAATAATGTTTATTATTAATCATCCGTTAAACAAAAGGAATAAAAGAAAATCCATTATTAGATATTTAAAATGGCAAATTAATTCTTATTTAAATCCTTATAAAATAATATATCCTTTTACAGAGAGATCCTACCTTATAGTAGCTAAAGGAATGACGGGTGCAACTGGAAATGTATATTGCGGATTACATGAATTTATAGAAATGTCATTTTTGTTACATTTTTTAAGACAAGACGATTTATTTGTTGATATAGGTGCCAATATTGGAAGTTATACAATTTTGGCTTCAGCACATGTTGGTGCTAAAACAATATCATTTGAACCAGTACCTGAAACTTTTTCAATACTTTTACAAAACATTGCAATAAATAATGTTTTTAATAAAGTTACAACATATAATTTAGCTGTCGGAAATACAAATGGAGTAATAAATTTTACAAAAGATCACGACACAATGAATCATGCCGCTATAAGTTCTGATTCTAATGTTATTGAAGTAAAAATATGTAAATGCGATGATATATTAAAAAATCAAAATCCGACATTATTAAAAATTGACGTCGAAGGATACGAAACAGAAGTTATTAATGGTGCATTTGAAACGCTTAAAAAGGAAAGCTTAAAAGCTATTATTATAGAATTAAATGGTTCTGGGAATCGGTATGGTTGCGATGAAAAAAATATCCATGAAAAATTGCTTGCTATTGGTTTTTATCCAAGTATATACAATCCATTTACTAGACAATTAAAAAAAATAGAACCTTTTAAAATGCAAAATACAATTTATATTAGAGATTTTAATTTTGTTAATATGAGATTATTAAGTGGAGATAAAATTAATATTTTTAACAATTCTTTTTAGTAATGAAAATCTGCCATATCATTACTAGTATCGACCAATCCGGTGGCGGACCTTCCAAAAGTGTTTGCGATTTAAGTATTCAATTAGCTCAACAAGGCCTTGACATTCATCTCTTAACACAAGCGTCTGAAAATCCTTATATACAAACAAGCCCACACAAAAAATTAGAATTACATTTTGTACAGGGAATTTCGTTTTCATTAGCTATAAAACAACAATTAACCCAAGAACACTTTGATTTACTTCATAGTCATGGTATCTGGCAAATGCCAGTACATTACGCAGCTCAATTAGCTAAAAAAAATAATATTCCGTATATTATCTCAACCAGAGGCATGCTCGAACCATGGGCACTGAATTATAAAAAATGGAAAAAAAAATTAGCTTTATGGATATATCAAAATAACGATCTAAAAAAAGCCGCTTGTATTCATGCTACCGGTAAAATGGAAGCTCAACATATTCGTCAATTAGGATATACCAACCCCATTGCCATTATACCTAACCCTATTGAACTTAAAGAAAAAAAAACATATACCAATTTAAAAAAAGAAAAAAAACGCTTAGCATTTATTGGCAGACTCCATAAAATAAAAAATATTGAAAGTCTTATGCATGCATGGACTAAAATTAAAAATACACAAGATTGGGAACTCGTATTGGTTGGTGATGGCGAAAAAAATTATGTACAATCGCTTAAGCAATTAGTTGCTAATTTACAAATACAAAATATATTATTTACAGGTTTTTTAGCTGGTGAAGAGAAAGAAAAAATTATGCAAACACTCGATTTTGTTGTATTGCCTAGCTTTTCTGAGAATTTTGGTATGGTTGTCGGCGAAGCATTACAAAACGAAATTCCTGTCATTGCCTCTACCGGAACACCATGGGATGATTTACAAAAACACCAATGCGGTTGGTGGGTCAATAACGATGTAGAAACCCTGTCTCAAACTATACAACAAGCCATAGCATTATCCGATGAAGAACGCCAACAAATGGGGCAACGAGGCAGAAAATTGATTGAAGAAAAATATTCTGTTGAAATAGTGGCTTCTCAAATGATACAGTTGTACGAATGGATACTTAAAGGTGGTACAAAGCCGGAATTTGTGTATGAATTATGAATAATGTATTACCATCTTACTCCCCCCAACCGTCATGCTGAACTTGTTTCAACATCTCCTCAAAACCCAACATACCCCTCAAAACCGTCATACTGAACTCGTTTCAGTATCTCCTCAAATCACAACACTACCCCTCAAAACCGTCATACTGAACTTGTTTCAGTATCTCCACAAAAACCCAAAACTACTCCCCAAAAACCGTCATGCTGAATTTATTTCAGCATCCGATCAAACACATCATTCCCTTCATACTATCCCTTATACGTCATGCTGAACTCGTTTCAGTATCTCCTCAAATCACAACACTACCCCCTCAACCGTCATGCTGAACTCGTTTCAGCATCTCCTCAAAACCCAACATACCCCTCAAAAGCGTCATGCTGAACTCGTTTCAGCATCTCCACACCCCCACTTATAAAAAAAATAATAATTCTAAATAAAAAATTAAAACCTATGTCGCAATATAAAGACTACGGATGGAACAATCAGGAACTAACAGCAGCTCATACTTATATCCTTCCTGAATTATTGAAATTACTAAAAAATGTTGAACAACCCATACTTGATGTAGGATGTGGCAATGGTGCTATCGCAAATTATCTTATATCGATAGGACATACCGTTTACGGCATAGATGCATCAGAATCGGGCATAAAACAGGCAAATAAAATAAATCCAAATCATTTTTTTGTTCAAAATATAGATTCAAAAGAACTTCCCAATGATTTGAAAAATATTCCCTTTAAAACAATCATTTCTACAGAAGTAATTGAACATTTATATGACCCCAAGGGATATATTGCATTTTGTAAGAATATATTAGAACAAAATGGGGGTGGTCATTTAATCATTTCTACACCTTATAATGGATACCTTAAAAATTTATTAATTTCTATTTTTAATAAATGGGATTTACACTTAAATCCATTATAGGATGGAGGTCAAATAAAGTTTTGGTCACGTAAAAGCTTAACTTTTTTACTTTTAGAAAATAATTTTAGTATAGAAAAATTTGCTGGAGTTAGACGCATCCCTTATATTTGGAAATCAATGATAATAAAAGCTTATGTTAGAAAATCAAAAAATTGATCTTTCGCAATACGAAAACGCATTAAGTCGAAAAAATCAAATAGCAAGGTTCATCTGGAACATTACTTGGTTCTTATTTGCACGTCCTTTTCCTCGTAGTATTGGCAATAAATGGCGAATTTTTTTACTCAAAATATTTGGAGCAAAAGTAAGCTGGAAAGCTGTTATATATTCAAATGTAAGAATATATATGCCTTGGAAATTAAAAATGAATGATTATGCTTGTTTAGCACCCGAAGTCGATTGCTATAATGTAGATTGGGTTATTATAGGAGCCAATTCAACTATTTCTCAAAAATCTTACCTTTGCACTGCGTCACATGATATATATAAATCGAATATGCCATTAATAACAGCACCTATTGTAATCGAAGACCAGGTATGGGTTGCTGCTGATGTGTATATTGGTCCAGGCATAACCATTCATCAGGGATCTGTAATTGCTGCCCGTGCTGTTGTGGTAAAAGATGTTGAACCTTGGACTATTGTAGGAGGCAATCCAGCAAAGTTTATTAAAAAAAGAGAAATACACGAATAAAATGTTAGACATTAGCGTAATTATATTAACCTATAACGAAGAAATTCATATAGAACGATGTATTCAAAATATTAAAACTATCGCTAAAGACATTTTTGTGGTGGATTGTTTTTCTACTGATAATACTGTTAAAATTGCTAAAAGTCTCGGTGCAAAAGTCTTTCAACATAAATGGGAAAACAGTTATGCAAAACAATTTAACTGGGCATTAGAAAATTTACCAATTACCACAAAATGGATTTTACGTTTAGATGCTGATGAATACCTATACCCTGAACTAATAGAAGAAATAACTAAAAAATTGCCTAAACTCCCTGAAAATATTACCGGTATTGTATTTAAACGTCGTCATATTTTCCTTGAAAAATGGATGAAAAGAGGTACCTATCCGGTTAAATTACTTAGATTATTTCAACACAAGAAAGGTATTTGTGAACAACGTTGGATGGATGAACATATCCAATTAAACGAGGGAATTTCTATTGAATTTGAACACGATTTTGCCGATCATAATTTAAATAACCTTACATGGTGGACACAAAAACATAATGGTTATGCTATACGCGAAGCCATTGATTTATTAAATATAGAACTGCATTTTTATGAAGAAAAAGAGCCTCAATTAAATGCACAAGCATTAAAAAAAAGAAAACATAAAGAAAGCTATGCGCGTAAACCTTTATTTTTGAGAGCATTTATATATTTTGTTTACAGATATTTTTTTAAACTTGGTTTCTTAGAAGGCAAAGAAGGTTTTTTATGGCATTTTTTGCAAGGTTGGTGGTATAGAACCCTAGTTGATGTCAAAATATACGAAATCAAAAAAACTTGCGGCACCGACAAAGAAAAAATAAAACAATACCTGCTTACTCACCACCATATTAACATTGATGATAACTGAAAAATTGAAAATTAAAAACTCAATAACTCATTTTCAAATTGACACATCTTATCTTCAAATCCTCTAATTATCTCATCTTTTAATCATTAAATTATCCATTAATTTACTTTTTTCGCAAAATATTAATAAAATTTGCGAATTAAATCGCAAAATCATGATTGAAATAATCATATCTGCAAAAATTACGAGTAGCCTTTTTAAAGGGAAAGCTATTGTAATACTTGTTCCAAGGCAAGTATGAAAAACTACACTGCTTAAAAATATTTTTTCAACATCAAACGAAGTATTGTGGCTAAATGCAGATAATATTGAAGTTCAAGAATTACTTGATATACCTTCGTCCACAGAACTCAAAAAAGTTATTGACGAGGCTTAACGAATAAAAGAAATTAGAATAAAGTTGAAAATAATTATTGACGAAACAAAAAACATTCAACTTATAGTAACAGTATCCTCTTCATTTGATGTTTCAAATAAAATAAACGAGCCATTAAACGGACGAAAATTCGAATATGATTTATTTCCTGTTTCATTATCCGAAATAGTCAATCACCATCAGTTATTTAATGAAATTAAAACATCGGTTGGTTTATGGATATTATCCCGAAATTGTTACCAGTAATGGAAACGAAAAGGAACTTCTTAACGAATTAGCCAATAGTTATCTTTTTAAAGATATTTTATCTGGAATAAAATTTAAAAAGCGGATTAACTTTTTAAACTATTACATGCTTTGGCATTTCGGATAGGACAACAGGTTTCGTATCATGAATTAGGGCAAACTGTAGGCTTGGATAATGAAAAGGTTGAAACGTATATACAGTTATTAGAAAAAAGTTATGTGATTTTCAGGCTGAGTTCTTTTAACAGAAACCTACGTAATGAATCGAAAATATCGCAAAAATTTTTTTTTAACAATGGAATACGAAACACACTTATTTCAAACTTCAATTCTTTAGAACTTCGAAACAACGTAGGAGCATTGTGAGAAAATTTTTGGTCAGCGAACGTAAAAAACATTTATCCTATCAAAATATTTACACCAATTGCTATTGGGGCGTACACAAACTCAACAGGAAATTGATTATATTGAAGAAAGAAACGGAAAACTATACGCATTTGAATTTAAATGGAGTAAAAACAAAAATGTTAAATTTCCAAAATCATTTCTAGAAGCCTATTCAGAAAGTGAAACAAAAGTTATTTCACCTGATAATTTTGAGGAGTTTATAAGCTAATATCTGGTAAAAAGGTACAAAGTAATAATTCAAATTTTTTTTAATTAATCATTTACCGCTCATCATTAATATTAGTGCCTAAAGTAATTAAAATATCTAACAAAATATTCTAAGTATTTCGATCCTTAATGAACTCTAAGTAATAATTATCTTACTTTCATATTTTCAAATGATGAAATAGCCATCTCATCATTCTGAGATAACCAATCAAAAATGAATTTATTACATACAAATAACTATCACTATTTATTCGAATGACGTATTCCACCTAACCTAAATTTAAAAATTAAAAATAATTACAGATGAAAATCTCTCTCATCACCGCAACATATAATAACGCTGCCACCATTGTGGATTGTTTGGAATCGGTCAACACACAAACCGTAAAGCCATTTGAGCATATCATTATAGATGGTCAATCAACAGATGGAACACTCGAAATATTAGCTAATTATAAACATTTAAAAGTTTTATCAGAACCCGACAAGGGCATATACGATGCACTTAATAAAGGCATTCGCCTAGCAAATGGCGATATTATTGGATTTATGCATGCAGATGATTTCTATGCTAATAATCAAGTTTTAGCATGGGTTAACCAAACATTTGAACAAGCTCAGTGCGACGCTGTATATGGCGATTTACAATACGTACAAGCCAACAACATAAAAAAAATCGTTCGTAACTGGAAAGCCGGAGAATACAAACAAAAAAAAATAAAATGGGGTTGGATGCCTCCACATCCTACCCTTTTTGTAAAGAAATCGGTGTACGAAAAATTCGGTAACTTCGATTTATCTTATACTATTGCTGCCGATTATGAATTAATGATGCGTTTTTTATGGAAACATAACATTTCATTAGTTTACATTCCTAAATTATTTATCAACATGCGTACAGGAGGCAAGAGCAACCGATGGTTAAATATTTATTTAAAAATGAAAGAAGATTATAGAGCCATTCGTTCGCACCATATTGGAGGACTAAAAGTATTAATCTTTAAAAATCTTCGCAAAATAGAACAATTTTTTTAATCTCTTTTCTCATTTATTAAATCTTACCATTATGCGATTTGTTTTATTTGCTTATTTAATAATATATTCCATATCCTCACAGGCTCAAAGCATAGTAACAGGTGCAGAGCAAGTGGACAAATACTTGCCTATGCTCCAAGCAAAACGGGTGGGCATTGTTTGCAATCACTCTTCACGCATAGGCAATACCTTGCTGGTCGATAGCCTCTTAAAGCTCCATGTGAATATTGTGAAGATATTTGCGCCCGAGCACGGCTTTCGTGGTGAAGCTGAGGCCGGCGAATATGTAGCCTCTGGCAAAGACTTACAAACAGGCTTACCCATTATTTCGCTCTATGGCAAAAACAAAAAGCCCTCTACCCAAGACCTTAGCGATGTAAATGTATTGCTCTTCGATATACAAGATGTGGGTGTTCGCTTTTATACCTATATTTCTACCTTGCACTATGTCATGGAATCGGCAGCAGAAAATAATAAGCCATTGATTGTACTCGATCGCCCCAATCCCTTAGGTTATTATGTTGATGGACCTGTCTTAGACACTGCTTATCGCTCGTTTGTGGGCATGCACCCTGTTCCCATTGTACACGGAATGACGATAGGCGAATATGCACAAATGATTAATGGCGAAAAATGGCTTAAAAACAATGTTCAATGTTCATTAACCGTTATTCCATGCAGTCTATACCGACATAATACTCGTTATGTTTTACCGGTCAAACCCAGCCCCAATTTAATTGATATGACTTCGGTGTATCTTTATCCCAGTCTATGTTTGTTCGAAGGAACGGTAATAAGCGTTGGGCGAGGTACAGCTTATCCGTTTCAGGTTTGCGGACATCCATTATTAAAAGGAAAATATTCATTTTCGTTTACACCAAAGGCTAAACTAGGCAATAAAACACTTCTCTACGATGCCAAACCTTGCTATGGATTGGATTTACGACAGCACATTGATTCTACTTTCACGTTGAAATATTTGTTAGAAATGTACCACCATTACCCGTATAAAAAAGAGTTTTTCAATTCGTTTTTCATAAAGTTAATAGGCAACAAAAAAGTGTACGATGCTATAAAAGCAGAAAAAAGCGAAGTAGAAATTCGCTCGTTATGGACAGACGAGGTAAATGCCTTTATGCAAATAAGGAAAAAATATTTGTTATACGATTAGCCCACACCATCAACATTAGAGTGGACTCCTTCAAACAACTACACCCACTGTCATACCGAGCCTGTCGAGGTATAATCATACACAAAACTAAATGGGCAGTGGGGTCATTCTTCGACAGGCTCAGAATGACGGGAAATTCGACAAGCTCAAAATGACAAGAAAAATGAATCGACCCTACACCCACTGTCATACCGAGCCTGTCGAGGTATAATCATACACAAAACTAAATGAGCAGTGGGGTCATTCTTCGACAAGCTCAGAATGACGGGAAATTCGACAAACTCAGAATGACAAGAAAAATGAATCAACCCTACACCCACTGTCATACCGAGCCTGTCAAGGTATTACCATACACAATACTAAATGAGCAGTGGGGTCATTCTTCGACAAGCTCAGAATGACGGGAAATTCGACAAGCTCAAAATGACAAGAAAAATGAATCGACCCTACACCCACTGTCATACCGAGCCTGTCGAGGTATAACCATACGCAAAACTAAATGGGCATTGGGATCATTCTTCGACAGGCTCAGAATGACGGGAAAAATGAACGATATAATAATAAGTATCATATAATAAAATCAAGCATATAATTGAAATATTTATATGTTTATATATTAGAATGCTCAGACAAATCCTATTATACAGGAGTAACCAATGATATTGAAAGAAGAATGTTTGAGCATAATTCAGGTTACTCTCCTAAGGCATACACCTATAGGAGAAGACCCGTTAAATTGTTGTGGCTTTCAGAGGCGTTAAAGCCATCGGATGCTATTTCATTAGAAAAGCAAATAAAAGGTTGGTCTCGACCAAAAAAAGAAGCTTTTATTTATCAAGATTGGAATAAATTAAAAGAATTGTCAAAGTCAAGTTCTTCAAGTAAATAGATAAAAAATAAGAAATTCATATCAACTCTACACCCACTGTCATACCGAGCTTGTCGAGGTATAACCATACACAAAACTAAATGGGTATTGGGGTCATTCTTCGACAGGCTCAGAATGACGGGAAATTCGACAAACTCAGAATGACAAGAAAAATGAATCGACCCTACACCCACTGTCATACCGAGCCTGTCGAGGTATAACCATACGCAAAACTAAATGGGCATTGGGATCATTCTTCGACAGGCTCAGAATGACGAGCAATTCGATAGGTTCAGAATAATGAGAAAATAATTCTGTAATCAACCATCATAGTTTTTTACCATCCAAAATACTTTTTTAAAAAATAATTCGTTTAAGCATGATTATATAAAAATATGCGTTTTGTTTTTCTATTAATAGCGTTTTTCGTATCTACACTTTCCTTTGGACAAGTGGGAGGCAAGGGTGTATATGCATTTATGCAATTACCTGGTTCGTCGCATGTAAGTGCTTTAGGAGGCAATAACATCAGCGTTGTAAGCAACGAACCCTCGTTTGTTATTCAAAACCCTGCCCTGTTGAACGATTCGCTGCTCAATATTCCGGTTATCAACACATCTAAATATTTTGCCGATATCTACTACGGCTCTGCAGGATATGCTTTTCATAATCGTTATGTAGGGAATATATTCATAGGTTTTCAGCATTTTAACTACGGCAAGTTTTCCGAATTCGACGAAGTTGGCAATCGTATTGGCAGTTTTTCGGCAGCCGATTATGCTTTGTGTTTGAGCACCTCGCATTTTTTTTCCGACTCTTCTTTTTCGTGGGGTGTAGCCCTTAAACCCATTCTCTCTCAATACGAATCTTATTCGTCTTATGGCATTGTGAGCGATTGGGGGCTGTTGTATCATAATATTCATAATTTATGGACAGTTGCACTAACATTAAAAAATTTGGGTTATCAGCTTAAATCGTATTACGATAATCACCATGAGCCTATCGATGCCGATTGGCAACTAGGTATTACTAAAAAGCTGAAACATGCTCCCTTACGCCTTAGTCTAACATTCCAGCATTTAGAACAGTGGAACTTAGCAAAGTATGTGGACGAAAAACAATCAGAAAACACTACGGTTTTGGGCGAGGAATCAACACAAAGGTCTGCTTTTGAAAGAAAAAGTGATGAACTTTTGCGACATATAATAGTGGCTACTGATATTGTAATTTCTAAAAACTTTTACATAGCCTTTGGATATAATTTTCAGCGTCGCAAAGAACTTGGAACCGTTACCCGTATGGCAACAACCGGACTATCGTGGGGGTTTGGTTTTAAAATTTATCGTTTTCAGTTTCATTATGCACGAGCTGCATATAATTTGGCAGGTGCTTCGAATATGATAACGCTTTCGAGTCGAATAAACGATTGGAAAAAAAAATAATAAGATTCATTTTACCACTTCATAAGTCCCCTTTGCGGTAATACGTACAAGGGGATTTTTTTTATTGTTTTCAAACGCGTGATATACAGGTTGCAAATTTTCCCAAAAAAGCTTGTGCTCTGGATATAATGTATATAATGATTGCATATTTTCTTGGGTCATCTTGGTTGGGAATATATGTACCGGAATGGGTTGTGATGATTGAGCTGTAGCTTCAATTGCCATTATGTATAATTCTTTTATTGCGTCGTCGCCAATAGGAAAGCAACCAATTGTAACGCAATTGCCATGAATAAAAATATCATTTCCGGGTTTTCCACTTTTACAATTTTTTAAATCGGCAGCATTGGGATAATCGACCCGCATCGAAAGATAAAAGTTACTCGTTGGATTAAATTGTGAAATTTTATAGACACCTTCGGGCATTTGCTCATCGCCTTGTTGACGCTTAGGACCTGGCTTACCTGATGTGGAACAAAGCGGATAAGTAGTTACTAATTTGAAACTGCTGTCCATTTTCTTTTTTCCCCACACTTCTAATACTCTTTCTTGTTTAAATATACGAATAAATAATTGCAAGTCCTTTAAATCGAGATTTGAAGCCATAAGCAGCATTTCAACATTCGATAATTTTTCTTTATAGGCTGTTTTTACACGTTCGTATGATTTTTGATTTTCGAGAAATGTTTGTGAAAAATTCATATTAAATTGAAAAAATAAAACGAAAAACAAAACCATGTATTTCATATCTGTTTGATTACATTAACACAAAGGGAGTTTCATTAAAAAAGAAAACAAAAGGAATTGATTTAGAAGGTTCATCGCCATTAAAAATAATTTTAACAGGAGCTAAACCTAAAACTTCCTTTCGTATTGAAAAGTTTTCAGGATTATAATACCAATTTTCAATAAAAACGATACTACTAATATTATGATAAGGTGAAAACAACGATGAATCAGATATTTCTAAACGTTGATACAATTCATCTTTAGTCAAGGGTTTGGCAGTAAATGGATGATAGGCATCAGATGGTTTCTTAATCGCTTTATCGATTAATAATCGCACAAGTTTATTTTTATTTAATGAAAAATTGGGAGTAATTGAATCCTCAAATGGGAATTCATAAATTACATGTTTTGCTAATAGTGTATTTGCATCTGAAGCATGGCATTTTACTTTTCCTGCGAGTTTACGTTGTTTAAGTTCTTTGTCGGTTTTAATAGGAGCCCAAAATATAACATTTTTATTAAACTGAATGGTGGCTAAAGTATCGAGTTCCCATGTTTCATAAAAGTAAATATCGTTAAATTGAGTGGTGTCGAAAGTTAAATGCTTATTATTTCGCAATATTGATAACCAGCTTTCTTTATCTAATGGATGAAAAACACTATCTTCAAAAATAGGGTTATACAAGTTTAATTTATTTTGAAGTACTTGATAAAATAGTTTTGATATAAAATTATTGATTTTAAATGGCGATTTCCACGGCGATGCCTGAAGTACAGAATCAGCAAAAATACTCGTTACAACTACTTCCTCATCGAGCAAAAGATTTTTTTTAGCATTTAAA
>JABUFC010000039.1 GCA_013314715.1 Bacteroidales bacterium
TTTGGCTTTAAAAAAGATGTTTTTTTGAATAAAATCGTCCTGCAATTTGAATCATTACCTTAAAAATTCAATTTTAGGCAAATATTTTTGATATATCAAAAAAATAATATAATTTTGCAAAGGTCTCAAAATATTAAATTTCTTGATAAAAATCATTTGTTTGTACCATAAATCCTTTGTACGTTTGCATAAATTAACCAATTAAATTAATTATTATGTCTGCAACAGTTCAATACAATGCACCTGATTATTTTCTAGTAGATGATTTATTAACCGAAGAACATAAAATTGTTCGTGATTCTATTAGAGATTGGGTGAATCGTGAAGTAAAACCTGTAATAGAAGATTTGGCTCAAAAACATGAAATTCCCATTGAATTAATAAAACAATTAGGACAAATTGGTGCATATGGTCCTTTTATACCCGAACAATATGGTGGTGCTGGATTAGACTATATTTCATATGGTCTTATTATGCAAGAACTCGAACGTGGCGATAGCGGTATTCGCTCAGCAGCTTCGGTTCAAACCTCTTTAGTGATGTATCCTATTTGGGAATTTGGTAGCGAAGAGCAAAAAATGAAATATTTGCCCAAATTAGCTACAGGTGAAATTATTGGATGTTTTGGTTTAACAGAGCCTAATCACGGAAGCGATCCTGGTAGTATGGTAACACGCTTATACGATAAAGGCGATCATTATATTTTACACGGTGCTAAAATGTGGATTACCAACGCCAATATTGCCGATATCGCTATTGTATGGGCAAAAGACGATAACGGGATTATTCGAGGAGTTATTGTTGAAAAAGGCATGAAAGGTTTTTCAGCACCCGAAACTCATAATAAATGGTCGTTACGTGCCTCAGCTACGGGCGAATTAATTTTTGATGAAGTAAAAGTTCCAAAAGAAAATCTTTTGCCCAATATCCAAGGTTTAAAAGGTCCCATGATGTGCTTAAATAGTGCTCGTTATGGCATTGCATGGGGAGCCGTTGGTGCTGCTATGGATTGCTACGATGCTGCTTTACGTTATTCATTAGAACGTCATCAATTTGGTAAACCTATTGCTTCTTATCAATTGCAACAGAAAAAATTAGCTGAAGCATTGACCGAAATTACCAAAGCTCAACTGTTAAATTGGCGATTAGGTACTCTTAAAAACGAAGGAAAATGCAAACATACCCATATAAGTATGGCCAAACGCAATAATGTATATATGGCTTTAAATGTAGCCCGTGAACTACGTCAAGTATTAGGTGCAATGGGTATTACTAGCGATTATCCCATTATGCGACATATGATGAATTTAGAATCAGTAATTACTTACGAAGGTACTCACGACATTCATTTATTAATTACAGGCCACGATATTACCGGAATTCCAGCATACAGATAATTTATTTCTAAAAATGTTTAATTTTGCAGCTATCAAGTATTTTTTATGATCTACTTGATAGCTGTTTAATTTTTTAAAAACTAATTGATAATGAATACAATACAGAAAGAAGTTATTTTAGATGACTCAAGAGTCATTATGGAAGCACTAGCACAGGCAGGTGCTGATACCTATATAGGTTACCCAATTACACCTTCTAATGCTATGTATTTGTACGCGAGTATTCGCTATAAATATATGCTACCTGCCCCCGATGAAATATCTACTTTACAATATATGTCGGGTATGGCTGCTACAGGACATTTACCGGTTACAGCAACTTCGTTCCCAGGATTTGCTTTAATGGTAGAATCCATCAATATGGCTTATATGATGGAGTTACCTATGATCATTATTCTTACTCAACGTCTTGGACCCGCTACCGGAACAGCTACTGCTGGAGCACAAGGCGATATAGCCCTTTTGCGTGGCATGATATCGGGCGGACACCCTATTCCTGTTGTTTGCCCTGCTACCATTGAAGATTGCTGGGACTTATCAGCCAAGGCATTACAAATGGCTGTTGACCTTCGCTGTCCCGTTATAATTTTATCTTCAAAAGAAAGAGCCAATACCAATCGCAATTTCGATATTTCTAAGCTACCGCCAATAAAACCCATAGAGCGAAAATATTATCAAAGCAACGAACCTTTTATACCTTATAAATATAATGACACATTAGTACCTGATTTCTTACCTGTATCAAACAACCAACATCAAGTAAGACTTACGGCTTCTACCCACGATCAAAAAGGAATTATTCAACACACTAGCGATGAAGCCATGAAAAACACCATTCGTTTAGAAAAGAAAGTAAATCAATATATTGACACCCATAACGATTATAATCATATTAATAATCATGCCGATACACTTGTTGTATCCTATGGAATTACTGCCAATGCTGCTGAAGAAGCTGTTTTAACGTTAAACAATCAAGGCAAAAAAATTGATTTACTTATTGTAAAAACATTATTGCCCATTGCATCAAAAATCAATGATATCATTCATTCTTATAAAAAAGTTGTTTTTGCCGAAGATAATATTAATGGTCAGTATGCTAAAATTATTTTTGGCGACAGACTTCCAAACCATGTTAGTTTTGTTGGTGCAATAGGCAAAATGCTTTCACCTAAAGAAATTATAGAAGGAGGAAAATTTTAATGGAAACAAAAGTATTAAATACCAATAACTTACCTTTTTGTAAAGGTTGTGGTCATCATGGTATTTCGCAAAATACCGCCAAAGCCATAGAAAATATGGGGTTAAATATTTTAGATGTAATATTTGTTACTGATATTGGTTGTCATGGCATTATAGATAAATCGTTAAATGCTCATACTGTTCATGGTTTACACGGACGATCGGTTGCTTTAGGAGCTGGTGTGAGTATGGGATTACCTGAAAATAAGAAAGTGATTGTATTTATTGGCGACGGTGGAGCAACTATAGGGTTACAGCATATTTTAGAAGCCGCACGACTTAACGTTAACTTAACTGTTATTATTCATAACAATTTTCTTTATGGCATGACAGGCGGACAATTAAGCGGACTTACTCCCAAAGGCTTTAATACAGTAATTACTCCCAATGGTAGTCCTTTTGGTGAGCATGATATTTGTGAATTAGTATATACAGCTGGTGCAAATTATGTAAGCCGTGTTATTGGAATTGGTGATTTTAGTGAAACTATTCAAAAAGCCTTAGAAACACCAGGATTTTCACTTATTGAAGTAATGGAAATATGTCCAAGTTATGGGGTTAAATTTAATCCTAAACGCAAATTACAAGAAATTGTCGAAGCTGCCAATAAACCCATTAAAACATGGACCAATAATCGAGCACCTTTCAGCTTCCCCGAACGCAAAACCGTCAACAATCTTTTCGATAAAACTCCTGTTATCGAAAAATTAAATGTTGAAAAAAATCTTACAAAACAAATTCAAGTTGTATTAAGTGGTTCTGCCGGTGAGGGAGTTCAACTTGCTGCTACCATTTTATGTAAAGCCGCCGTAAAACATGGCTATAATATTACTCAAAAAGGAACCTATCCAGTAACTGTAGGAGTTGGTTTTAGTGTAGCTGAAATAAATATCTCACCCAATGAAATATATTTTCATGGATTAAGTAATCCTGAATATATGATCATTACTTCACAAGATGGCTACGAATACAGCAAAAAAACTATTCAAACATTAAATAAAGATGCTTTGTTATTTATTGACCAATCACTACCTACCCCTGATACCAATGCTCATATTATCACCATGGATTTTAGAGGCAAAGGAGCAAAAAATGCCGTTTTAAGTGCGTTATTCTCATTTGCTAAAAAAACAAATATCATTTCAACCGAAACATTAAAAAGCATTTTAAGCGAAATGAATATGCTCGAAAAATTTCCTCTAGCAGAAATTGAAAAAGAATTAGCATAAACAAAAAAATAATCAATATGAAAAAAGTAATTCTAAGTTTTATTTTATTAGCAACATCTAGTTTGCTGTCATTGGCATGTACTAATTTTTTAGTTACCAAAGGTGCTTCTACCGATGGTTCAACTATTATTTCTTACAATGCTGATAGCCATGTTTTATATGGTGAATTATACTTTACTCCAGCTGCTACTCATAAAGATGGCGAAATGATTGATATTTACGAATGGGATACTGGCAAATACTTAGGAAAAATCAAACAAATCAAACAAACCTTCAGTGTAGTTGGTAATATGAACGAATATCAAGTTATCATTGGCGAAACAACCTTTGGAGGTCGAGAAGAATTAATTGACACTACCGGTATTTTAGATTATGGAAGCCTTATTTATATTACACTTCAGCGTGCAAAAACGGCCCGTGAAGCCATCAAAATAATGACTGATTTGGTAGCAGAATACGGCTACTACAGTAGTGGTGAATCTTTTTCAATAGCAGACCCTAATGAAGTTTGGATATTAGAAATGGTTGGCAAAGGTTCACCCAAAAAAGATGCAAAAGGTAAAATAAATTATAGTAAAGGAGCATTATGGGTGGCTATTCAAATTCCCGATGGCTATGTTTCTGCTCATGCCAATCACGCACGCATTATGAATTTCCCTTTTCAGAAAGTAAACAATTTTAACGACCCCAAACAAACTGTTTTTCATAGTCCAGATGTTATTTCTTTTGCACGTAAAGCTGGATATTTTAATGGCGAAGACAAAGACTTTAGTTTCAGCGACGTTTATGCTCCCCTTAATTTCGGAGCTGCTCGTTTTTGCGAAGCTCGCGTATGGGCTATGTTTAACAGAGTTAATAAGGATATGACAAAATACGAAGATTATGCTATGGGACATAATCTAAAAAATCGTATGCCATTATATATAAAAGCCGACCGTAAATTATCCGTTTTAGATGTTATTGCTTTAAATCGCGATTATTATCAAAACACGCAAATGGATATGACTAAAGACATGGGAGCAGGTCCTTTTGGTTGTATTGTTAGATGGCGTCCATTAACATGGAAAGTAGATGGAATTGAATATTTTAACGAACGTGCTGTTAGTACACAACAAACCGGTTTTGCTTTTGTTGCTCAAGCTCGTTCGTGGTTACCTAACCCTATTGGCGGTATATTTTGGTTTAGTGTAGATGATACCTATTCTAATTGCTATACTCCTATTTATTGTGGTACCACTAAAGTGCCTGAATCGTATGCCGTTGGTAATGGCGATATGATGACTTTTAGCGAAACAAGTGCTTTCTGGATTTTTAATCAGGTTTCAAATTTTGCATATACACGCTATAATGTAATAATAAAAGACATACAAGCTGTTCAAAGCGAATTAGAAAACAACTATTTTAACAATGTTAATAATATTGACAAACAAGCACTCGAACTTTATAAGAAAGATCCTAAAGCGGGCATCGATTTTATTACCGAATATTCTGTTAAAACAGGAAACGCTACGGTAACTCGCTGGAAAAAATTATATCAAGATTTATTTGTTAAATACATGGATGGAAATATCAAAACCAAAGTACCTGGTCAACGAAATCCTAAAGTAGAACAACCTGGATATGGTGAAGATTGGTATCGAAAAATTGTAAAAGAAACGGGCGATAAATTTAAAGTCGTTGGTAGCTCAGGACATTAATATTAAATTTGAGGCTGATTTTTCAGCCTCTTTTTTTTTTAATTTAAAAAAGATTACTTTTGAAACAAAATATTAAATATTCGTAACTATGAAAACAATTTTATTGGCTTTAATCGGTATTATTTCTTTTAATCTTTCAGCTCAAAATTGCAACGACTTTTACTCATATAAAAAGGGTACTTTTATCGAATATATTCACAACAATGCTAAAGGTAAAATGGAATCTATATCAAAAATGCTTATTACCGATGTTATTACTGAAAATGGTATAATTGCTTTAAAAACCGACAATATATATTATGACGACAAAGATAAAGAAACATATAAGTTTCAACAAACCTATTATTGTCAAGATGGAGTCATAACTTTCGATATGAGTAATATGTTCGACCCCAAAACAATGGAAGGATACAAAGATATGCAAGTTTCCTTAACGTCGGATAAACTCGATTTACCCAATAATTTAACCATAGGCCAAAGTCTAAAAGAAGGTACGGCAACCATGGAAATATCAAATCAGGGCATGAAACTAATGACCATGAATATACATGTTTATAATAGAAAAGTAGAGACCAAAGAAACCATTACGGTACCTGCAGGAACCTACGAATGCTTTAAAATAACGTATGATGTAGAATCTAAAGTGATTTTCAAAATACAAGGTAAAGCTGCCGAATGGTATGCTAAAGGTATAGGTATGGTAAAACAAGAAACCTATGACAGTAAAGGAAAAATTACCGGAAGTACGATATTAAAATCATTTAAATAATTATATTATGAATAAGATCATTGTAATTACCTTGATTAGCCTAACACCTCTTTTGTGGTCGAACAAATGTGAAAAATCAAAAGAAAAAACAAAAAGTGAAATTAAATCAGAAAGAATGAGCGTTCAAAACACCATTAT
The DNA here is from genome assembly GCA_013314715.1 of Bacteroidales bacterium. NCBI lineage: Bacteria > Pseudomonadati > Bacteroidota > Bacteroidia > Bacteroidales > Bacteroidales bacterium. The sequence continues at coordinate 6,473 of JABUFC010000039.1, forward strand.
TGATAAATCTTACGATTTTACAACATACGAAAACAGATATACTATCAAAAAAGCTGAATTAAAAGACAGTTTACTTACTTTAACCATAGAAGCTAATGCTTGCAACGATGATGTTGTTGAACTTGTTTTTAATGGTAATTATTTAAAATCTTATCCTCCTAAAGCTCAATTAGGACTTAGATTTCAAGAAAACAGTAAATGCAAAAACAATATTTTTGTTAAAACATACAATATAAGTCCTGTAAAATATCCCAGCGGAAAAGCAACCATTTTCTTACTGAAGGGCGTTGACCCTATTACATATAATTATTAAGAATTACGCTCAAAAGGTAATATTTAACAAACATCATAATAAAAAAATGAGCCATAAACAAGGCTCATTTTTTTATTTTCTTCCATCAAAGTTATTTTACTGTTTTTGCTCTATTATCTTATAATCGGCAGGAACCATAAATTTTTCTGCAGGTATAATAGCATTTTCTTCAAATTTACTGGCAACCATTTTTATTTGTGCCATATCTGTTTTTAAAGGTACGTTTTTATACATAACACCATAAATTCTTCCGGAACCCAATTTAACAGAATATTTAGTTCCAGTAACACCTGCAACTTGTTCGGTTCCTTCTTCTTTATAATCCATTTGTTTTTTCATCTCTTCGGTTAAAGCGCTTAAATCCATATTAGACATAACAGCTTTTATGTTTACTTTTGTAGCTTCTTTTTTAAGCTCATCTTTATTATTGGTTATATTTTCTAAATCGAAATTAATGGAATAATCGCCATCTAAAATTGACATAGAATGTTTTTTTGTCTTTATTCCCATAATATTACCTTCGGCAAAAGTTTCGCGGCATTCTTTTTTTCCATAATCGTCAAAATATAATATTTGTGTAGTTTTTATGCCCATTATATCGATCGGCTCATAATAAACAATCCCAGATTTTATACCATAGCGTTGCCCTTGCACTGTTGATTCGGTAGTCTCAGAAGTCGATACAGAATCTTTAGATTCATTGTTTTGCTTGTCACTTCCATTTCCTGAACATGCCCATGTAAAAGAAATTAAAGCAATAAATACGAAATAAAGAAGTTTTCTCATAATAATTTAATTAAAGTTAATGCACAAATCTAATGAAAAATGTTTAAAAACAACTTGTCTTATTAAAAAAATATATATTTTTGCATCGAGCTAAGTAATTCTTCTTTTTTGAAAATTAAAGAAGAATGAAAGGGAATCCGGTGAAAATCCGGAGCTGTACCCGCAGCTGTAAGCTTCTTTAAAAAATCTGTAATATCCCTCGCCACTGTTCAAATTGAACGGGAAGGCTTTTACAGACGAAGCAAGCCAGAAGACCTGCTTAGTTCAATTAAATTTCAATGCTTTCGGGTTAAAAGCTAAGAGAAAATAACGTATGTTTTCTCCCTTTTTTTCTCGAAGTTTTGATGAAGCAAAGGCTTAATTAAAACTTTTATATTATGGTAAAAAAAATGTTATTAGTAGTAGCCTTTTTAGGCTCCATGTCTTTGGTTAAAAGCCAACAAATGATTGATTTAGAAAATCTATCGCTTCCTCCCGATTCATTTTGGAATGGCAGCGATAACAGTGGTAACTTTGTTGCTAATCAGATAGCAATTTTTCCTAACTCATTTATTGATTGGGGGGGCGGTATGACTTCGTGGTCAGGCTTTGCATACTCTAATATGCTTGACACTTCAATTCAGAGTTACACCAATCAATACAGTTGTTATGCAGGACAACAAGTAAACGGTTCACAAATTTTTGGAATAAGTTATAATGTTTCCGATTGGAATACCGGACAACTTATTCCTAACATTGTTAGTTTTTCTACTGTTATTCAACCTTCTTCAATCATGGTAACTAATACTACTTATACAGCTCTTACTATGAAGAATGGCGATGCTTATAGCAAAAAATTTGGCGGTGATACCGGTAACGATCCCGATTGGTTTAAATTGACAATTATCGGCATGCTAGACAGTAACATTACCGGTACCGTAGATTTTTATTTAGCAGATTATCGCTTCTCAGATAATGCTCAAGATTATATTGTAAAAGATTGGCAAAGTATTGATTTAACATCACTTGGTAATATAAATAAACTTGCATTTACGCTCAGTTCTTCTGATACCGGTGCTTATGGTATAAATACCCCCACATATTTTTGTTTCGACAACATTGTTTATTCAACATCTAATTACATCGGCTCTCTAATAAACAAAACCGTTGAACTATATCCTATTCCTGCTATTGATGAAATACATTTTACAACTTCTCTATCGCAAATCAAAATTTACAATATGCTCGGTCAAGAATTTATATCATGCAATCAGCCATGCAATAGCATAAACATAAGCACCTTGCCATCGGGTCAATACATTTTAAAAGCAAAGACAAAAGATGGAATGATTCAAAAAATATTTATTAAAGAATAAAAAGATGAAATTGAGCTTCGTACTTATCCTTTTCATCTTAATTTCCCTCAGGGGGGTATGCCAATTCCCCCCTGCTGCGGGAATGATTGGTAGTACAGCTATTTATGCAGATAGTAATATTTTTGTTTCTTGGGCTAATAATTGTTATATTCAAAGGGGGTATCAAAATATTGCACAACCCGAACTTGGTTTAGTAAGCTATGGCAACGATTATGACGCTATCGGCAAAGCCAACAACCAAGTAGTAAGTTTAGGTGATGCAGGAATAGCCATTTTAACATTCAGCCCATCTATTTGCGATAAAGAAGGCTTTGATTTTGCTGTATTCGAAAATAGTTTCAACGATACTTTCCTCGAACTTGCATTTGTAGAAATTAGTAGCGATAGCCTCCATTGGTTTCGCTTCCCCGCTATTTCGTTAACCCCAGCGAATAATCAAATTGGCACGTTTGGCAGTGTTGATGCTACCCAAATTCATAACCTTGCCGGGAAATATAGAGTACTTTATGGTACACCATTCGATATTTCAGATATTGAAGACAACATCTATTTGAATAAGCAAAATATAAAATATGTAAAAATAATAGACGTAATAGGTACCATCGATAGCACTTATGCAAGCTTTGATTCACAAGGACATATTATCAACGACCCCTACCCAACTGCATTTAACACCGGAGGTTTTGATTTAGATGCAGTGGGAGTTATTCATCCTAACGAAAACGCTATTGATAATAATTCGCTTGCCCTTGCCTTTATTGCTCCTAACCCTTGCGATGATGTAATCAATATAATTCAAGCACCACAAAATTTAGAAGTAATTATTTACGACGAATATGGTATTGAAGTCTTAAAAAAATCAAACGCTACTCAAATTCAGCTTTCAACGCTATCTAGTGGAGTTTATTTTTTACGAATAGAAAATCAAGAAATAAATCAACTTTTTAAAATCATAAAACGTTGAAAACTTTTATTAGTATTTTTATATTGCTCTTTTTGTTTATACACGTCTATTCGCAAGATACCATTCTTTTAAAGGAAATTACAGTAAGTGATAAATTTTCTAATAACCTCAATACTTACGTTATTGATAGCACAAAACAAAAGCATTACGAATTTAAAAGTCTAGGAAACTTATTAAGCAGCGAGCCGGGAATTATATTAAAAAATCAAGGCTTAGGGGGCATTCAAACACTTAGCATTATGGGAACTCAAAATCAACACAGTCAAGTATTTTGGTTTGGTATGCCACTCAACTCTTCGCTAAACGGGCAAATAGATTACAGTCTTTTAAACGTAAACAACGATAATTATTGCCATATTCTCTACGGTGCCGAAAGTCTTCAACTAAACAACGGTGCCTTGGGAGGCATTATTGAAATCAATCCTAATTTTTATAACTACGTAAAAAGTAAAACAACCATTCAATTACAATACGAAAGCCTCAACAATAAAAATGTCCAAATAGCTCATCGTTTTACATATAAAAAGTGGACAAGCAACAATCAACTTTTGTATTCTAACGGTGAAAATAAATTTTTCTTTAAAAATATAGCTTTACTCCCCATACAAACTCATCTTCATCAAGCACCTTTTCAAAAGGCTTCTTTTCAAACTCAACATATGCTTGATTTAAAAAAAATAAAAATCAGCATCATACAACAGATATATAAAGTAGATAGAAATATACCCCCATTAATGACAGCATATTTTAAAGCTGAACACAACGAGAGCACATTTGATGAAGGTATCCGAACTGTATTTAATACTCAGATTACCATCAATAAATGGAACATAGAAGGCATTATAGGCTATGTGTATAGTAATCAAGAATATATACTCCTTCATGAATTAAATAATAATACCGTAACTTCTTTTAATTCAAATGCTAAAGAAAATAATGCATATTTCGCTATTAAACTGTCGAATTTTGGTCATACCCGTATTCACTATTTTACAAATGTTACATTAAAACAAGATAATGGACGTTTTGAAGACATTAAAAATAAAATAGGATTTTGCGTACAACGTTATCAACTTTTATACCATCAAGCTATTCAAATAAATTGGTCTCATTCACTAAAACAAAAGATAATACTTAACACTATAATCAATAATAATAAAATTTATTTACTTCCGTCAATTATAACCTCTTACCATCTAAATTCTTTTATTGAAATTGTATATGCTACTGCCGTTAATCATCGTTTTCCAAGCTTAAACGATCTATATTTTACTCCTGGCGGAAACCCAAACTTATTAACCGAAAAAGCATGGCAAAACGATATAAGTTTAAAAATAGAAAAAAAATCGACCTTTCATACTTTTAGTTTTAGCATAAAACCCTTTTACAATCATATTCAGAATTGGATTTTATGGACACCCACTCAGTTTGGTTATTGGGAAGCAAATAATATACGAATGGTTAATTTATATGGCAGTATTTTCGAAACCCATTATGCTGCTGGTTTAAACAAAAATATTAAATTCAATATCCAATTGAATTACACCTTGCAACAAGCACAAGGAAACGACAATGATTACAAAATTGCTCACAATCCTTACATTCCTTCACACAACATCAATGGTTTTGCCTCTTTAATTTTAAAAAAAGCAAGCGTTTTTTTAGAAAGCCAACTCTCTTCAAGTCGTTATTCAATGACTTACACTGACGAATTTTTGTTACCACCTTTAACACTCATTAATGTTGGAGCGAGTTATCGTTTCTTAAGCCGAGCTCCCATTGAAATTAGCTTTAGCATCAATAATATTACCAATAAACCTTACCAATCCATAATTTGGCGACCTATGCCAGGACGTTATTTTGAAATTAAATTAAATTGTATTTTATGAACCCCATATCGAATCATGCTATTCAAACAAAAACGAAAAATCTCAATTTAATAAGACAAATGACCAATAAAAAAATTAATCATTTCAAAAGCCATGCTTTCTTTTTCTTATTTTTTTATACCATTATTTTGCTTTCGTGCAAAAAAGAAAACCCAACTTCTGAAACCATCAGCACATCATCAGGCTTTTTTATTGTAAACGAAGGCAATTATACATGGGGCAATAGTAGTTTATCGTTTTACAATGAAACCAATCAACGTATTGAAAACAATATTTTTTACAAAGCCAATCAAGTCCCTTTAGGCGATGTAGCTTTTGACATGAAAATAATTAATAGTAAAGGTTTTATTACCGTCAATAATTCAGGACTCATCTATGTTATCAATCCAGAAAATGCTAAATATATTGCCACGATTTCATCATTTATTTCTCCTCGCTATATTCTACCCATAAACGATAGTCTTGCATACGTCAGCGACTTATACAGTCCGTACATCAGCATTATAAACACTAAAAAGTACCAAAAAACCGCTCAAATATTTATAGGTAAATCAACCGAGTCGATGGTTTTGTGGCAAAATAAAGTATTTGCTTGCAATTGGTCGTTTGGTAACAAAATATTTGTCGTAGATATTCATCAACATCAATGTATCGATTCCATTCAAGTTGGTTTACAACCCAACAGTATTCAACTCGATAAAAACGGTAATATATGGGTTTTATGCGATGGCGGCTACAATGGCAACCCAATAGGACATGAAAAAGCATCATTGTGGAAAATAAATCCACAAACACACGAAGCTGTAAAAAAAATCTCTATGCCTTCGCTCGATTATCCTGCCAATTCCCTTTCTATAAACTCTAATGCAGATTCCTTGTATTTTATTTGGAAAGATATTTTTAAAGTTAGCATTTATGATACTGTTTTGCCGTCTGAACCTTTTATTCGTGCCGACAATGCAAATTTTTATAGTTTAACCATTCATACAAAACTACCAAGGTTAATTGTTTGTGATGCCAAAAACTATGTAGCGAATGGCGAAGTAAGAATTTACTATTTAAACGGAACTTTACTTGATTCAAAAGAAACAGGAATCATTCCTCGAACTATATGTTTTAAACCATAAAAAAAGAGAGGCTGCCCAAACAGACAGCCTCTCTCAAAAATAATTATTCAATAATTTTTATTTAATAATTTGTAAGCGTTCGTTAAAGAGCTTTTCGCCAAATTTACCTTGTATTATATACATGCCAGCCTTTAAGTTAGAAATATCGACTGTATTAGACGATAAAGCATTAACATTCATAACATCACTATAAACTTGTTTTCCTAATAAATCATAAATATCGATCTGTACTTCACCATTATAATTTCCAAAATACATGTTTAATTTATCATTAACAGGATTTGGGAAAATGGAAACATGGCTATTAGCAGCAGAAGTTTCTATATTAGTAGGATTACAAACAATAGGCCAGATAGCATGTTGAACATTTAATCCCCAACTACTTGAATTTGAATATGCATACCAAGCATTATCACTCCATTGTTCCCATGCAGTACCAGAATTGGTATCACCATCAGAATTTGTAACAATAGCAACGGTATCGCCTGCTACAGTTGGTAAAACAACTCCTACAAAGAATGACCCATCGATAGTTACAGGTGTATTAAAATGAACTAATGTGGGAGCTTGAGCTTGAACATCTGTAATAATAGAAGAAAGAGCAACATTGACAGTACCTAAAACAGTGCTTGGTGTATTGCCCGTACCATTATCATTCCATATTTTAACTGGCACCTGTGATGAAGACCCCTTTGCAACTCCAAAATAAATATAAACATCTGATACTTTCCATCCATTGGTAGCACCAGTAAAATAATCAGCTTTAGCTAAATCACCATAACTATTATTTCCTGACACATAACCGCCATTTTGTACTCCATAAATTGTTAAAGTGCCAGGTAATGGATAATGCATGGTATCGCAACCAGTAATTTCATTAACTACATTAATATAATTGGTCTTTGTTTCGGTATCGGTTGAAGTACCGTTGCCAACTGTTAAAGTAACCGTTTTTAAACCTGTAGTAGAGTAGGTAACATTAACTGGACCAGCCGATGTAGAAGTAGCTGGAGAAGCACCACTACCAAAATTCCAACTATATGTAGTAGGACTTCCTGATGAAGTGCTGGTAAAAGTAACCGTTTGACCTACCACAACAGTAGTTGCACTTGCAGTAAAATCGGCATTTAAAGTAGAACCACCACTGCCACAGTTCTTACCACTTAATGAGGTTACACCCGAATTGGTTGGATCTAACCAATCTTTTAAACGAGCTGAAGAAGTAGTACCATTCATATCCCAATGATAATACATTTTGCCATAATAATCGGGCGATGTTTGAGCTGAACAATATGATGAACCACCGGTGAGGGTACCTACAATATTACCCGCTGCATTAAATAGAGGCGAACCTGATGAACCACCTTCGGTTACACCCCAACCATTAGCATTTTGAGTCCAAACAACTCTCCAATGAGCATTTGAAGCAGCACCAGAATATGTTGAAGTAGAAGTTGTATTATAGGTCGATATCTTTTTTATACTACCTGCAGGATGATGAATACATACACCATTAGTTGGTGCCGTATTGGTTCTATCCCAGCCGTTCATATAAGGGTTGTAATTGGTAGGAACCGATTGTTTTAACTGTAATAAAATAAAATCTGAACCACCTGATATACTGCCCGAAGCTTTAAGTGTACAACCGGTCATTGTATTTTTAGAAGGTTCAGTAGTAGGAGTTGTACATCCACTAGCTTCGTAATTAAAATCAAATTGCCAATAATTTAAGTCATTTGTGGAGGCACCTTCATAACAATGGTAAGCCGATAATAAATAAGGAGTACAATCTTGATTCGTATTATTAATTAAAGAGCCTGTACAATAGCCATATTGACTGCCTACTTTAACTAAAATTCTGCACACTCCCTTTTTTTCGTCTTGCCAATTGTCACCAACTGGAGAGCAATTAATATTTACTTCGCATGACTCAGAAGGCTCTGTCCATGAGGGATTTTTATGTAGAGCAAAACCTCTATACATGTATGCTATTTCATGAATATGAATCGAAGGTTTTGAAATAACTCTTTCGGGTTCGTAATATTCTAAACATACGATATCGCCATAAATAGGTTGTGTAGCAAATGTTTTCGAATCATCATTATTTTCATATGTGAATGCACCTATTACTTGCGTTTTATCTTCGTTGTATAAAAAGAGCTTACCACCATAAGGAATATAAAAATTGTCATAATTAACAACTAAGGCTAATGCACTGGGAGCTTTAATTTGCAAACGCCATACTCGACCACCATCGGGTAATTCAGTCCATGTTCCTGCATTTTCGGGTGATAAATTGGTAGAAATGGTATACCCAATAAATGGAATTCTACCATCTTTAGGGTATTTACTATTTTCGTATTCAATTTGCTTGTACGATAGAGGAGTAAGTTCAACTCTATCTACATCAGAAGATAAATTATACTTAAAACTTGGTGGAGTTCCACCTTGACTAATTTGGGCATTAGCCCACCATGCTGTTACCGTAAAAAACATGGTTAATAATAAAAGTTTTTTCATAAAGATAAAATTTAGTTAAACAATACTGTTGACGCAAAATAGCCTTTTTTAGTTGCATAAAGATATATGCTTTAACTCAAAAATAAAATAGCTTGAAAATTTTTTCAATAAAAAAAAAAGATTTAACTTTAAACAACCAAATATGATGCAATATGACCTATTTAAAAAATGAAATTCTATTATTCGTTGGAATATTTTTTATCTTATTATCGGCATGTACAAACAAAACCGAGCAAGCTATCCAATACAACGATAAAATTATTACACAACAACAACAAATTGTAAATTTATTTAACAAACTCGATAGTAGTTTTGCTGACACCATAAATCAAAGCTTTCAAAAATTATATCAAAATTTAAAAACAGAAATTGAACAACAAATTAAAGCCATCGACACTTTTCCAGATTTCGATAGTAAAAGTGATTTTAAACAAGCCTATAAAAAACTTTTATTGGTATATAACGATGTTGTAAACAACGATTATGCTAAAATGATAAAATTATATACACTCCCCGATTCATTATATACCGAGACAATTAAATCAGAATTTTTGCAAACCAATAAATTAGCTAACGACAAGCTTCAACAAGCGATTAACGATTTTATCAATTTTCAAAAATCCTTTGCATCAACTTATCAGTTTAGTTTACAAGACCAACAACCATAATGCTTATGAATGAAAATGATGCTTTAAAAAGAATACAAACCTTAAAACAAGAAATCGAAAAACACAATTATAATTATTACGTACTTAATAAACCTACCATTAGTGATTTTGAATTTGACCTATTATTAGCCGAACTCCAAGCTCTTGAAAATAAATTTCCAGAACTTAAAACCAACGACTCACCAACACAAAAAGTTGGCAGTGACTTAACTAAAGGCTTTATTCAAAAAAATCACCCCTACCCAATGCTTTCGCTATCGAACACATATTCAGCCGAAGAACTTGATGCATTCATAAACAGAATTGTAAAAAGCCTCGACAACTTACCTACCTTTGTTTGCGAACCCAAATTCGATGGTACTTCTATTAGTCTACATTACAAAAACGGAATATTAACAGAAGCCCTAACTCGTGGCGATGGCGAAAAAGGCGATGATGTTTTAAAAAATGTACAAACAATAAAATCAATCCCTAAAAAAATTGAAACCAACTTACCATTTATCGTTGTTCGTGGCGAAATTATAATGCCCAGAAACATTTTTGAACAACTCAATATAGAACGCACCGAAAAAGGCGAAAACCCATTTGCTAACCCACGCAACGCTGCTGCTGGAACCCTTAAAACATTAGATCCTAAAATTGTCGAAAAACGCCAACTCGAAGCATACCTATATTATTTGTTAGGCGAAAACCTTCCAATAACAACTCATTGGGATAGAATTCAATGGCTTAAAAATCATGCATTTAATACTCCCGAATGGATAAAACTATGTTATACCAAAAATGATATTCTTGAATATATAGAATATTGGGATAAACATCGTCATAGCTTACCTTTCGATATTGATGGTATTGTTATCAAAGTAAACGAAATTACTTATCAAGAAGCACTTGGTTTAACAGCTAAAAGCCCTCGCTGGGCTATTGCATATAAGTTTCAAGCCGAACAAGCTACCACTAAGCTTTTATCTATATCTTATCAAGTAGGTCGAACAGGTATTATTACACCCGTTGCAAATTTAGAACCTGTTTTTTTATCGGGTACTACTGTTAAACGAGCAAGTCTTCATAATGCTGACCAAATTGCCCTCAAAGATATACGCGTTGGCGATTATGTTATTGTAGAAAAAGGTGGAGAAATTATCCCTAAAGTTGTAGGAGTTGATTTCACAAAACGTACGTCAAACTTAACTCCATTAAACTTTATTACTCATTGTCCTGCTTGCGGCACTGCCCTACAACGCAACGAAGGCGAAGCAGCACATATCTGTCCCAATTATTTATGCCCTCCACAAATAAAAGGACGCATAGAACACTTTGTATCACGTAAAGCAATGAACATTGAAGGATTAGGCGAAGAAACTATCGACGAAATGGTTGAAAAAAAAATGATACAAACCCCAGCTGATTTATATTCACTAACTAAATCGCAACTTCTCACTCTTGAGCACTTTGCAAATAAAGCTGCCGATAATCTTTTATTAAGCATCGAAAAATCGAAACAAACACCCTATGCTCGAGTTTTATTTGCCTTAGGAATACGCTATGTAGGCGAAACAGTGGCTCAAAAATTAGCACGTGCATTTTACCATATAGACCTACTCATAAAAGCAACACCCGAACAACTCATTGAAGTAGAAGAAATTGGCGAAAAAATTGCTGAAAGCGTATATCAATTTTTTCAAAATAAAGATAACATTCAATTAATAGATAAACTGAAAATAGCAGGACTTATTTTTGAACAAACAGAAGATGCTAAACCACAATCGAATTTATTAAACAATTTATCTATCGTCGTTACAGGTAGCTTCGAAAAACCATACGACCGTAAAAAAATTGAAGAATTAGTTGTTTTAAATGGTGCTAAGCTCGTTAAATCAGTATCAAAAAACACTTCGTTTATTGTAGCAGGTAATAAACCGGGTCCCGATAAAATGGAACTAGCTCAAAAGCTCGGAATTAAAATAATTTCTTCAAATGAATTTTTAAAATTAATCGGCTTACAATAACTCCCATATTTTCCAACTTTCTATAGCCTGATATTTTAACATATCATAGCCATTATATGCTTTACAGCCATTTTCTATAGCCATTTTCATAAACGTAGTCATAGATGGATTATAAATTAAATCAATAGCTACAGATTTATTTATAAACAAACTATTTGGCAAAAAAAGCTTATCGTCCACATTTGGAAACATTCCTACAGGCGTTGTATTGATAATCAACGAGGCTCTTAGAGTCATTTTCGATAATTGCTGATAAATAAGGGTTTTATTATTTGTTTTTGTGCGACTGACATAAATAAAAGGAATTTTTAATTGCTCCAATGCATAAGCAACTGCTCTCGAAGCACCTCCAGTACCCAAAATAATAGCTAAACGATGCTCTAATTGTAAAACCTCTTTGTATGCATATAAAAAGCCTAAATAATCGGTATTATATCCCTTTAAATAAAAACTTTGTTCATTTTTCTTTAATACTTTAATAGTGTTTACAGCTCCAATTTTTTCAGCTTCGTAGTCGATTTCATTTAAAAATGGTATGATCGACTCTTTAAAAGGTATAGTAACATTAAAACCTTTTAAATCAGGAAATTGTTCAAATAATTGAGGTAGTAATTGAATATGATTTAATTCAAATAAATAATATTGGTGCTTATTTTGAAAATAATCGGTAAATAACTCAGCCGATTTTGAATGTTTTAAGTGCTTACCTACAAGTCCGAATAACATTATTATTTAACTTTGATGCAAAAATTTTTATGAAGCAAAGTAAGCAACAATTATACAAAAATGTATTCGAAGCATTCAAAAAAAATAACCCACTTCCCAAAACAGAATTAAATTATCAAACACCCTTTCAATTATTAGTTGCAGTTGTTTTATCGGCACAATGTACCGATATAAGGGTGAATGCCATTACACCCAAGCTCTTTGAACAATACCCCGATGCTAATTCAATGGCAAAAGCCAGTATCGACGAAATATTTGAATTTATTAAATCGTGTTCGTACCCTAATTCAAAAGCAAAATATTTAAAAGGAATAGCCCATGAGTTGGTAAATAAATATAAGGGACAAGTACCTAACTCTATAGAACAATTAACTTCATTACCAGGTGTTGGACGAAAAACCGCCAATGTGATTGTTTCCGTATTATTTCATCAACCCGCCATGGCTGTCGATACGCATGTGTTCAGAGTAGCTCATCGAATCGGCTTAGTTGAAAATGCTAAGACTCCTCTCGAAGTAGAAAAACAATTAACTAAAAACATACCTCCTCCATCGCTACCCGATGCTCACCACTGGTTAATATTGCATGGACGCTATATTTGCAAAGCACGAAAACCCTTATGCCATCAGTGCTTTATATTTGATTATTGCCAATACCCCCAAAAAAGTAATCATACTTAAAGCTTGATAAATATACATCAACTATTCGATTATTATTTGTTTATATAACTCACCACGTGTAATTCGTTGTTCAATAGGTAGGTTGGGTATGACAGCTGCTTGCGATATATGGACATATGTTTTTTCGACTAAGCCCTTATGTTTAGCAAATCGTTCGTAATCGAGGTATTTATCGATTAATGTTTCTTTCTTTTGTTGCACTACTACCAATGTTGAATCAAATCCATTCCAATACCTATCAATGGTATCAATTACAAATGTTTGTGGTTCTAATGTATTCATAGCATTCCCATTCCACTTTAAACCCTTTTTAGCAGGAAACAGGAGTTTAACGTAGCGAATATTTTCTTCTACTTTATGAGCTTGGTTTTTATAAAATTGTGAAAACCAAACATCGGTTAATTGCCAAACTGAGTTTGTGTCATAACGTTTATAACGCTCTATTCTGTATATTAAGTTTCCAGTTTCGTCATAATAACTGCTTTCGATACGTTCTTTTAAGTAATAACGTTGGGTGTCGTATAAATTAATAGGAGCATCTATTTTAATGTACTCAACCGCATATACAATTTCCGAGTTAACGTTCATGGGATAGTATGAAAAATCAATGGTAATAGATTGCAAATTTTCTTTTTCTCTGCATCCCAATAAGAATAATATAACGATAAGAATTTTTTTCATTCAACTAACTCAATGTTTTCTGGTGGTATCATATCCTCGCCTCTATATCTCAAAAATATTTGTATAAGCGTAACCACATCTTTTTGGCAATAAGTGGTAATACGCTTTAAATCTTTTTCTTCGTAATAAACACGAAATACATCTTTTCCAGAAATATCATCTTTGGGTGTTGGAATATCAAAAATAGCAGCAAGCAAATTAAGTGATGTAAAATTTTTGTAATCGCCAAATCGCCATAACTCCATAGTATCCAAATGCTTAACTTCCCAAGGTTTGCTTCCGGCTGTATCCAAAATTTTAGGTAATTTTAAACGATGAATAATGGCCCTACGTGCAATATACGGAAAATCAAATTCTTTTCCATTATGCCCGCACAAAAAACAATCATCGGTAGAATAATATTTATTCAATAGCTCAAAAAAGCGAGTTAGAATTTCTTTTTCGTTTTCGCCTGCAAACGATTTGATACGAATAGTTTTGCAATTTTTTTTTGTATATACAGTTCCTACGCTAATACAAACTATTTTTCCAAATTCAGCATATATTCCTGCTCTCTGATAAACATCAGAAGGAGTCTGTTCTTTATCAATTTTTTCGGCTTTTAATGTCCAAAGTTCTTTAAAATGCTCAGGCATTTCATCGAAACTGGCATATTGTGGCACAGTTTCAATATCGAGAAACAAAATCTTATTGATAGGAATATCAGTTAAGCTCATTTTACTTTTGTTTTAATTTTCGTTCAATGACATGAGTTAAAATATCGATAGCAACAATATTATCACCTCCTTGTGGTACAATAATATCGGCATAACGTTTAGTAGGCTCAATAAACTGAAGGTGCGACGGTTTAACCGTTTTAATATATCGGTCAAGCACTTTATCTACTGAACGTCCGCGTTCAACTATATCGCGTTTAATAACACGTATAAGCCTATCGTCAGCATCGGCATCAACATATACTTTAATATCGCACATTTCGCGTAAAGCCTTATTAGTAAAAATCAATATTCCTTCAATGATAACAACATTTTTGGGTTCAACGGGTATTGTTTCAGGCGAACGTGTACAAGTTAAATATGAATAAATGGGCATCTGAATGGGCTTGCCTTCTTTAAGCATTTTAATATGTTTATTTAAAAGCTCAAATTCGACAGCATCGGGATGATCAAAATTCATTTCTAAACGTTCTTCTAAAGGTAAATGACTATTATCTTTATAGTAGGCATCTTGAGGAAGCACTACTACACCATCGGCTGGGCATTGCTCTACAATTTTTTTAACAACTGTGGTTTTGCCCGAACCTGTACCACCAGCAATTCCAATTATTAGCATATTTTTTTTGCTATAAAAATAATTCATTTTATCTTTGCATATAATAAACCAATAAAAAAAATGCTATGAAAAATTCATTTCTTTTTGCTTTTATGATTGCTGTGGCCTTAACAGCATGTAAAAAAGACGATACTCCCTCAACAGGTGGTAGCACTCCAACAGGAGTTACAATCACTTCAACCGATTTAGGCAATGCCGGTGATACTATGCTTATGAATGTAGATACGACCAATTTGCCTACCTTATCGTTTGCACCCGGTCAAAATTTAACTTGGGATATTTCTATGGTCGGAATTGATAAAATTGATACCATTGCTTTTTTAACACCTGCCAATACACCCGGTCATAGTTATTTCCCAACTGCCAATATTGCTATGCAACCCGAAGCCGGACAGCCCATTTATATGTATCTTTTAAAAGGCACCGATAAAGTTGAGGGTTTAGGCATTTGGGCTGATGTTCAGGGCACTCAAGTTCATGCTGAATATACTGACAAACCCATATTAATAAAATTCCCTATGAGTTACAATAGTGCTTATTCCGATTCAGCATACTTAGAAACCATATTAAACATGAATGGACAATTTATTAAATCTGAAATGATTCAAAAAATAACAAGTAATGTCGATGCTTCTGGTACCATAAAATTACCCAATTCAGTTCAATTTTCATGTATTAGAGAAAAGCATATGGAAATAAATATCAATAACATTTATTGGAGCTTATCACAAAGTGGACCTTGGACCCTATATCAAAGCTCTAAAGATACTTCTTATGATTATAACTTCTTTGCTAAAGGACAAAAATGGAATGTAGCAACCATATCTGTTAAAAACTTTACTAACAATACTATCAAAGAAATTGCCTATAAAAAATAATATTTTTTCGACTTATATATAAAACAGAAGGCTATCTCAAAAGGGTAGCCTTTTTTTATATCATTTATCCACCATAAGTATGGACACTCTGATTAGCAATAGGCATGTAATTGATTCCAAACCAACAAATCAACAAAAGAATAAAAGCCACTATCAATATTTTTGCAGCCGACGAATATGCTGGTCTATATGCTAAACGATAATGCATATATAACAAATATATCATCCAAGTTATAAGCGCCCATATTTCTTTAGGGTCCCATGTCCAATAATGCCCCCAAGCTTGTTTTGCCCATATTGCTCCAAATAATAAACCCATAGTTAAAAAAGCAAAACCTGTATATATCAATCTATCGGTTGTTAATAACCATTCTTCCCATTTTTTAACTTTAACATATAATAATTGATGTAACGACAATAAGGTTGCCATACCAAAAATAGCATATGAAAAAATATAGACAATAACATGAGGTGCAAACCAAACACTCTGTAAAGCAGGCATAAGTTCTTTTGAAAAATTTTCAGGATGTAAAACATTAATAACTAAAAAAACAACTGCCATTAAACATCCATAAGGCACAATCCATCGCCATTGACTTTTAAAATAAAGAACCAATGTCAACATAGGGATAAAAAAGGCATACCATAAACGAGTTTCACCAAGTGTTCGCAAAGGAATTCGTTCTAACTCGTTCCATAGTAATAATATAAAAATTAGAAAAATGAGTGTATATGCACCCAATAAGCTATAAATAAACTTTTTTATAACTTTTTTGGAATCAAACAGTATTAAAAAAGAACTTGATAATAAAAACGTTATCCCCAAAATAACAATATAATTAAAATATGCTATCATATTAGTTTTTGTTTCCTGTCCAAATTAATAGTATTGCTCCCAAAAACAACATTTAACCAATTATCTTTATTGGTTTCTATAATAATATAATCACTATATTCACCCAGTTCTTTATGATAATCCTTTAAATATAATTTCCAACCCATTACTTCAAGCGGTTTATTTACTTCAATAGTTGCAGTATATTTTTCTTCATTTTGTGTATATAAAGTAATAGTTGACTTATAACGTTTAACAATAGGAGCTTCTAAAATAATGATGTTTCCATTTTTCATTTCTTGCATTTTACCTTGTTGCATTCTACTTGGGTAAGCAAGCCATGTATTAAAACTACTATCTTTTGAAACAACTTCGACATATGCAGATGCAATGTATCCAGGTGCTTTCATTGAAAAAACAGAATCGTTCCACCACCACGAATATGGTATATATTTCTTAATATTAATATTATAATTACCTAATTTTATTGTATGAATAGTATCTAATTCTGCTTGTTTTAATACAATCATTCCATTTTTAGCAGTGCTATCTTTTTTAACTAATTTAATTTTTGGTAAATAATAGTCTATTTCAAATTTCTTTAATTCAACTGCAAAAGGTAGATTATAAATTTTTTCATTTTCGTCATAGCCATACCAAACTGTTGAGTTCATTCGACAAACCATATCGAGTCGAATAAAATCGAAAGAACCTAAGCCACCAGCTAATAATACTAACCATAAGCCCAAATGATTTAAAATAAATGCAACATTTTTTTTATTCCAACTGTTAGTAATTCTTTTAGTTACAACTAAACCTAAATTTATTAACAAAAACAAGTACACTAATATAAATGGTATGCTTGTTGAGATAGAAGTCAGCCCCAAACGATCAATAAATGAAATTGAATGCTTTTGAGGAATAATTCCCATCAAAATAATAAAGAAGAAAAAAAACAGTATAGCAGCCAATGAAGTAAAAAGAGAAGTTAACCAATGATAAATAAAAGTTTTTGAAGCAAAAATTCTTAATAATAAAATCAGTACTAATAATAACAATCCAACATATAGGTTAAATGGAAAAGATAAATTTATTAAGGGATTTATAGACCATTGGAGCAAAAAACCAGCTGTAGCAATAGCCGCTAATATTATTAAGGTATGCTTAAAATAGATTTTATCAGTAAACATCTATATTATAAGTATTTAACAGAATATTTTGCTTCTCTTTCTTTAGCTTTTTTTAACCATATAGGCACAACATTTTTTAAAAATATTTCTTTATCAGCTTTTAATTTCTGTGTGTTTATTCCAATTGCTTTTTGAGCCATTTCTTTTGTTGAAATATCAGGTATTTTAACATCAAAATTATTATACTTTGCAAATATTTGAATTAATAATCGCCGAGCTTCTTGAGCTTTATTTATACCATGTGCAAGAATTCGAGCAGTTTCTAATGGAGCATGAAATGAATTACCATGCCCTGCAACGGCAAAATCCCATCGCCATTGTGCTTGTCTTATCAACAATAAAATATTTTTCATTTCTAATTCTTGTGCCCCAATATCCCAAGCATGTTTCGCTTCAAAATGAGCTGCAACAAGTTCTTTTTCTAATATTGTTCTTAATTCTTTAATATTACGTTGTCTTTGATAAACACGTTCGCGTAACTCCTCTTCTGATTCTTTATGACATACCTGACAAGATCGCGATATATTATTCAAAGGACTTTGAACATGATGATCGGTAAATTTAACACCTCCTTCACTTATATATGGCATATGACAATCAGCGCAAGCCAAACCTGCCCTAAAATGTACACCCATCTTGAAAACTTCATAATCAGGATGTTGTGCCTTAAGCATGGGGGCTTTGCTAATGGCATGCGTCCAATCAGAATAATTGAAATTATCATAGTATTTTTCAATTGCTTCAACGGTCATTCCAGAATCCCAAGGAAAAGTTAAATATTTTTGTTTTCCTTGACGATTATCAAAAAAGTATTCAACATGACACTGGGCACAAACCAAAGATCGCATTTCTTGTTGTGAAGATTCATTTAAATCTTTTCCTTGTCTTTGAAATGCTTCTATAAGAGCTGGACGAGTAATTTTTAAATTCATGGTTTTACTATCATGACAATCGGCACACCCAATAGGATTCACAACTTCACTACCTAATTTGTCCCATGAGCCTTTGTAAAATTCTTGGACTCCCATTTTAGCCATTAAGCGAGGAACATCCGGACTCTTACATGTCCAACAAGTATTGGGTTGAGGGCTTGGTGTCGTGTCGTTTGGTGCTCCTGTTCTTAATGTATTACGAATATCTACTATACTATAAAAATGACCCCTAGGTTGGTTGTAGTCTTTTGCAAAAGCATAACCTGCCCACAAAATAACCATATCTGGATTTTCTTTTAAAGCATCGTTTAAACCATTACCATTAAATAAACTCTTAAAATTAGTATCAGCTGTTTGTAAAAATGTTGCATATTCCCTTGGAAAATTTTCACCCCATATTTCATTTCTTGGCTCAAATTGCTCTATCTCAACTTTAGGACTATATACAAATTGAGCTTCAGCTCTTCGTTCTATAATACTAGAAGCCAAAAGACCAAGAAAAAAAACAAAAACAACAGTTACAAAAAATAATAACCAACCAGCCCAAGGCTTATTTTCTACAATTTGTTTTATTGACCATTTCATATTTTATTAATTTTTAAATTATTTACTTAGTAATCATTTTTTTTAACCAATGGGGCACAGCACTTTCTGGCAAAGGAACTCTTGAATTTGGTACACTCGATAAACTATTTACAGAACCATGTGGCGTTTCACGATGACAAAAAGTACAATTTGAAGATTTTCTATTTATATTCGTTGTATTCCCATTATAATTTTGAAGCTTATTATCTGTTAATAGATCACCATGACAACGCAAACAATTTGAATGAACCACTTCTTTTCCTGCTTCATGAATACGAATAACCTGAGGTTCTTTTCTTAATGTAAATATTGTAGCATGCCTTAAACCATCTTTTGCTTTAAAAAAATATTTATTAAAAACATTATCATGAGGAACATGGCATTCGTTACAATTAGCATATTGCCGATGAGCACTATGAAACCATGAAGTATATTGAGGAGCCATTATATGACAATTCATACAAGTTTCAGCATTGTCTGACAAATACGAATGAGCTTTGGAAACATAAAACAAAAAGAATATGAGTCCCGTTATTATACCTAATATAATTATAACATAAAATTTCCATTTTTTGGGCGGAATAAATATATCAACAATTCCTCTCATTCAATAAAATATTTAAGTAATTAAAGTACTTAATTTATTTAGATATTAATATTTTTTTTCCAAAAGTAATATTTATTTTTTTTATAAAAAATGATATTTGTCATTTCAATATTTAAATACTTATTTTATTTTTGTAAATCATTTTAATCATGTAATTTTATGACCAAACTATTTCTTATTTTACTTGTATTTATTGGGCTGCAAACCATTTATGCTCAAGAAAGTTCAAAGCCAACCGTTAAATTTAGTGGTTTTGTTAAAACCGATGTTTTTTACGATACTCGCCAGAGCAGTGCAGCCAATTATATCCGCGAAGGACATTTTTATCTTTTTCCTGATAGCATATTACTTGATAAAGATTCTGTTGATATTAATGATAAAGATGCTTTTCAAATGCTTTCAATTCAAACACGTTTAAAAGCAAGTATAACAGGTCCCGATGCTTTTGGTGCAAAATCGAGTGGTGTTGTCGAAGCAGAATTTTTTGGTACCAGCGATGCCGATGTTAATGGAGTTCGTCTTCGTCATGCTTTTGTAAAATTAAATTGGACCAAAACCGAACTATTAATTGGACAAAACTGGCATCCCATGTTTCCTGTAAATGCAATCCCTGGTACAGTGTCGTTTAATACAGGTACACCAATTTTATCTTTTTCAAGAAATCCTCAAATTAAGGTTAGTTATTCATTTACCAAACAAGTTGTTGCAAATGTTACAGCATATTCACAACGCGATTTTACTCATACTGGTCCCGATGGTATTTCCAATAAGTACATGCGAAATGCAAACATGCCCGGTTTTAATGGAGAGTTATCGTTTAATAACGATAGTTTAAAAATGAACGCTGCTGCTGGTATTAATTTTAAATCTATAGTTCCTGAAATAAAAACAAGTTTAGGCTATTTTACCAACCAACGCCTAAATTCGTTATCGTATTATGCTTATACTCAAAAGAAATTTAAACCCATTACACTAAAAATTATGGGAATTTATGCCGAAAATGCTACTGATATTATGATGATTGGAGGCTATGCGATTGCTGATACCATCGATAAAACCAAAGGTATAAAAAAATATACAAATTTAACAACGGCCTCTGGCTGGATTGATATTCAAACAAATGGCAAAAAAATACAATTTGGAATTTTTGCTGGTTATACTAAAAACCTTGGAAGTCAAGATAATATTTACGGAAAATATTATGTAAGAGGACAAAACATTGATTATATTGAGACCTTTGCAAAATTATATTATTTTTTTGATATATCAAAAATATTTGCCTAAAATTGAATTTTTAAGGTAATGATTCAAATTGCAGGACGATTTTATTCAAAAAAACATCTTTTTTAAAGCCAAA
>JABUFC010000040.1 GCA_013314715.1 Bacteroidales bacterium
ATGCGTTCGCTTGCCATGACGTGAGAGTTACACATTGCTTCTTTTTTATCATTTAGATTGTTCTAATGTAATAGATAAAAAGCAATACAAATAATTAAAATAAATTTGAAATTTTTATCACAATAAACGAGTACGTTTATTTAATTTTGTAAAAGACTCATTTCTTTACAGAAATGTACTTTAATCGGAAACAATTTTATTTAACTAATTGTAAAACTAAATGTTAGGACTATATGTAAAAATATTTTATTTCGAAATTTTGTAATCTTTTTAATAATCACTATTTTAGCCACCTAAAAAGAAGTATTTATTTTGATAAATCGGCAAAAATATGGTTTAATATTAATTCCATTATCATGGCTTTATGCCTTTGCTGTTGGATTTCGCCATATGCTTTATAACTTGGGAATCCTCACCTCAAAATCTTATTCCATACCGATTTTGTGCGTAGGCAATATAACCGTTGGTGGCACTGGAAAAACCCCCCATATCGAAGCGATTATTAGAATTTTAAAAGACCATTATCGTATTGCTGTTTTAAGCCGAGGTTACAAACGCAAAACCAAAGGCTTTCGATATGTATTTGAAGATTCTAAAGCCTATGAAGTAGGCGACGAACCATTGCAAATAAAACAAAAATTTCCTGACATAACAGTTGTTGTTTCAGAAAGTCGGCGTAAAGGGATAGAAATGCTTTTGAAACAATCCGAACCTAAAATCGAAGTTATTCTTTTAGATGATGGCTATCAACATCTCGCTGTAAAAGCTGGAGCTTATATTTTACTCGTTGATTTTAATCATCCTATTTATGAAGATCATTTGTTGCCATACGGAAATCTTCGCGAACGTGTTCATCACAAATCTAAAGCAAGCATTGTAATTGTAACAAATACACCCGAAGATATCAAACCCATTGAACGTAGAATTATTCAAAAAAAATTAGAACTATTTCCTTATCAATATTTGTTTTTTACACATATCGAATATAAAAGCCCCGTTGTTGTTTTTCCAGGACAATTTTCAGCCATCAAATATAGTTTTATAAAATGTAAATACCATGTTTTATTGGTAACAGGAATTGCTAATCCTCAACCACTAAAAAATAATATTACTCGATTTGCAATAGAAATTACTGAAATTAATTATCCCGATCATCATTATTTTAAAGCTAAAGATATTGAGTATATCGTCAATGAATTTCAAAAAATAGATAACGACAAAAAGGTAATAATCACAACCGAAAAAGATGCTATACGCTTACGAGAAGCTCCCAACAATGAAATGTTAAAATCGTTACCCATTTTTTATATTCCCATAGAAATTGATTTTCTTTACAACGAAAAAGAAATGTTTAATTTAGAGTTAATAGAATATGTTAAAAAAAATCAATCAATCAGCAGCATTTATAAGCGAAAAGACTAAGTTTCAACCCGAAATTGGTATTATTCTTGGAACCGGTTTAGGTGGCTTAGTTAGAGAAATAAATATTGAACACTCGCTCAATTATCAGGACATACCGTATTTTCCTATTTCTACAGTAGAAGGACATCAAGGGCGGTTAATTTTAGGCACTTTAGCAGGAAAAAAAGTAATTGCTATGCAGGGTCGCTTTCATTATTACGAAGGTTATACCATGCAAGAAGTAACGTTTCCTGTTCGCGTTATGAAATTTTTAGGCATTAAACACCTTATTGTTTCAAATGCAAGTGGAGGCGTTAATCCTAATTTCGAGATAGGCGACCTTATGATTATAAACGACCATATCAACTTACTCCCTAACCCATTAATAGGCAAAAACTTAGACGAATTGGGACCTCGCTTTCCCGATATGAGCGATGCTTACGACAAAAAACTCATCGAAAAAGCCGAAAATATAGCCAAACGATTAGGCATTAAAGTTCAAAAAGGCACATATGTTGGTGTTACGGGTCCCACACTTGAAACACCATCCGAATACGTCTATTTTAGAACAATAGGTGGTGATGCCGTTGGTATGAGTACCGTTCCCGAAGTCATTGTTGCTCGTCACATGCAATTACCCTGTTTTGCTATTTCAATCATCACCGATTTAGGTGTACCGGGCAAAATCGTTAAAGTTACACACGAAGAAGTACAACAAATAGCGTCACAATCGGAACCTAAAATGACCCAAATTATAAAAGAATTGATTGGTGAAATTTAAATTTCACAGTAACAATTCTTTTTAGTTATTTTGCACAAAAATTTCTTTTTGAGTCAACTTAAAAAATTAGCTGGACAAACGGCTATTTATGGTTTAAGTAGCATTGTAGGTAGATTTATAAACTACTTACTGGTCCCGTTGTACACCTCCATTTTCTCACCCTCCGAATACGGCATAATAACCGAACTATATGCTTACTCATCATTCCTAATTATTATTTTTACATATGGGCTTGAAACTGCCTATTTTCGATTTGTTCAAAATGAAAAAGACAAGGAATATGTATTAGGTACATCGCTTTTTTCAATTCTTTTTTCATCGCTTTTCTTTTTTATTTCGTTTGGACTTTTTATGCCCAATATTGCCCAAATACTTGGATACGAAAACAACACCTATTTATTATGGATGGTTTTAATTATATTAATAACCGACGCTTTAGTAGCTATACCGTTTGCACGTTTACGTCAACAAAATAAAGCATGGAAATTTGCTTCGTTAAAAATTATCAATATTCTTATAAATATTTCACTTAATTTACTCTTTTTAGTATGGATACCCTATCTTATCCATCATGGTCGCTTCATCGGCTCGTGGTATTCAGCAAACTGGGGGGTTGGGTATGTTTTTCTATCGAACCTCATTGCCAATATCGTCACTTTAATCCTTTTACTCCCTACATACAAAATACAACATGGTTTCAATTTTGAGCTCTGGAAGCGTATGATGAACTATTCCATCCCCTTACTATTTGCTGGCTTAGCCGGAATGGTAAACGAAACATTCGATCGGGCGATGCTCAAGTATTTATTAACCAACAAAAACGATGCGATGCGTCAATTAGGAATATACGGAGCAAATTATAAAATTTCTATTTTAATGACCCTTTTTATACAAACATTTCGATTTGCTGCCGAACCATTCTTTTTTAACCATTCAAAAGAAGAAAATGCAAAACAAACATATGCCATTATAATGAAATATTTTATCATTTTCGGGCTTTTCATCTTTTTACTGGTAATGCTCAACCTTCATTTTGTTCAATATTTCATAGGCAAAGAATTTAGAGAAGGATTGAAGGTTGTTCCCATTTTGTTGTTAGCCAATCTATTTTTGGGCATTTTTTTCAACCTTTCTATTTGGTATAAATTAACCAATAAAACTAATTATGGTGCTTATTTAGCATTTTTTGGGGCAACCATTACTATCCTATTAAATATTTTGCTAATACCTAAAATGGGATATTTAGGTGCTGCATGGGCAACACTTATTTGTTACACTTCTATGACTATAATGTCGTATATATGGAGCAATCGATTTTACAAAATAAATTATCCGTTAAAAGATATTGCTCTATACTTTATTCTTGCTTTATTTTTGTATGCTATATCGACCCTACATAAAATTGAATCTTATGGATGGCTCACCCTTGTTAATGGTATAATAATACTTGTTTTTATAACCATTGTGTACATTAAAGAAAAAAATAAAATTAAAAATTTAAATATTTGATTGTACTTTGTTCACAAAAGGAATTTACTAAATAACATTTCTTAACATCGATATTGTTTGCAAACTAAAACAAATACTGTTGAATAATTCCTTTGCCAGGATTAAAATAGCCATTATACAGCCATGGAAAATCTTTTTTTATAGTTTCAATGTGCTGCAAAATACTTATCGATGGTTTAACAATTTCAAGTTCAAGATTTTTATCAATCCAATCAGGATCAATATTAAAATTGCGCCACTGAATCATATTAAACTTTAATGTTTTTATTGCGTTTCGTAGTGCTATTATTTCGTCGGGATGATTCGTATATCCAGGATGTACAAAGTAATTGATAGAAACCCATTTTTTTGCTTTTCGTAAGATTTGAATCGATAATAAAACATCATCAAAGCTATAGTTTACAGGCGAATAATACCATTTGTATCGTTCGGGCTGAAAACTATTGATACTAATGCGAGCACTATCGAGTCCAGCTTCAATAAGTTGATAAATTTTATCGGGCTTACTTCCGTTTGTATTTATATTGATAACGCCATCGCTTGTTTTTTTGCGAATGAGACGAATAGCTTCGGCTATAACATCGGCAACCATTAGAGGTTCGCCCTCACAGCCTTGCCCAAAGCTAACAACTGGGTTAGGAGCTTTTTTTATATGGTCAACAGCTATTTCTGCAATTTCTTCGGGAGAGGGTATAAAGCTAATTCGATTTTGAGTAGAACAGAAACCACTATCCTTTGGCTGATAAGAAATACATCCTTTACAACGACTATTACAGGTGGGCGATGTAGGCAACGGTGCCTCCCAACGCTCAAGAAAATAATTGCGAGCAGCAGGACAAAAATATACGGTAGCACAATGAACTAAGTGTTTAACTAAACGATTTTGAGGATATTTTTTTAAAAAACGCTTGGTGTTAGCAATTACTTTTTTTTGGTTAAATTGCTCTATATCTTGGCGAATATCTGAATCGATACGAAGTGCTGTAGTATAAAATTTACCACGAAACCAACCAACAGCCGTATAAGCAAAAAGGGGCAAAGTGGGAGCATCATCTTCTTTAATCCAAGCAGCTAAAGCAGTTTGAGTATAAGCAGGGGCATTAAATGCACTTACAGCATAACCTTTTTTGGAAATTTCTAATACTCCTGTTTTGGGATTATAGCCTACCGCTTTTCTTTTTGGTAGGTAAAAAAAATCGCTCCCCTTTGGTAATTGGATAAAATCTTTTTCGTTGAGAAGTTTAACTTTATTCCCTTCACGTCCAACAACTCTTAGTGAAGTATCTTCAAAAATATTTCCTTTTTCATCAGAAACTAACAAGTAGGGTAATGAGTTCATGGATTATTTTTGTTGTTTTTTTGCCCATGTGTCTTTTAAAGTAACCGTTCGATTAAAAACAATTTTATTTTCGGTAGTATCCGGGTCAACAGAAAAATATCCTATACGCTCAAATTGAAACTTATCGCCTACTTTTGCGTTTTTAACAAAGGGTTCTAAATAACCTGTAATAATTTTTAATGATTCGGGATTGAGTTCGGTTTTAAAATCTTCGGCTGCATCAGGTTCTTCAGATTTAAATAGGCGGTCGTATAAACGTACTTCACATGGGATTGCATGTTTTACAGAAACCCAGTGAATGGTTCCTTTTACTTTTCTACCATCTGGCGATTTTCCGCCTTTCGATTCCAAATCTATAGTACAATGCAATTCTTTAACCGAGCCATCTGCATTTTTAACAACTTCTTCGCATTTTAAAAAATAAGCATAACGAAGACGAACTTCGCCACCGGGTTTTAAACGGAAATAATCTTTGGGTGGATTTTCCATAAAATCATCTCTTTCGATATAAATTTCGCGAGTAAAAGGCATTTCATGAGTTCCTGCCGACTCATCTTCTGGGTTGTTAATAGCAATAAGTGTTTCTTCGTAATTTTCGGGTAAATTAGTAATCACCACCTTTAAGGGATTAAGAACCCCCATTAAACGGGTTGCTTTTTTATTTAAATCTTCGCGAATACAAAACTCAAGCAAACTAACATCAATAATATTTTCGCGTTTAGCCACTCCTATGCGTTCAGCAAACATTCTTATCGATGCAGGAGTATAACCTCTACGTCTAAGACCACTAATGGTTGGCATACGTGGATCGTCCCAACCATTAACATATTTGCCTTTTACAAGTTCTAAAAGCTTTCGTTTACTCATTACCGTATAAGAAAGATTGAGGCGGGCAAATTCAGTTTGACGAGGGCGAGGATGCGGCAATCCGATGGCTTCCATAAACCATTCATATAAAGGGCGATGCACTTCAAATTCTAACGTACAAATAGAATTGGTAATGCCTTCGATATAATCACTTTGACCATGAGCATAATCGTACATAGGATAAATACACCATTTATCACCCGTTCTGTGGTGTGTAGTGTGAAGTATGCGATACATTACAGGGTCTCGCATATGCATATTGGGCGAAGCTAAATCTATTTTAGCTCGCAAAGTACGGCTTCCATCTGGAAATTCACCTGCACGCATGCGTTGAAATAAGTCGAGATTCTCTTCTACGCTCCTATTGCGATAAGGACTTGGTGTTGCTGGAATAGTAGGAGTACCACGCATGCTTGCAATCTCTTCGGCAGATAAATCGCAAACATAAGCCAACCCTTTTTTTATAAGCACAATTGCCCACTCATATAATTGTTCGTAATAATCCGATGCAAAACATAGTTTATCCCATTCAAAACCTAACCAACGTACATCTTCCATTATTGATTCTACATATTCCACATCTTCAGCAACAGGATTGGTGTCGTCAAAACGCAAGTTACATTTACCCTTGTATTTTTCTTTTAAACCAAAATTTAAGCATATCGATTTTGCATGACCTATATGCAAATAACCATTAGGTTCAGGTGGGAAACGAGTATACACTTCTTTAATATAACCACTCTTTAGTTCTTCGTCAATTATTTCTTCAATAAAATTTTTACTTACTTCTGGTTTTTCTATTTCATTCATATCGTTTAGCTTTGTAGCTGCAAAGTTAATTTTTTTTTTATTTAAGATAAACGAATTCAATTATGGCATTTATTCATTTACACGACATGGAATTTTATGCTTATCATGGGCATTTCAAAGAAGAACAAGAAGTAGGAAATTATTTTATTGTAAATGTAAGTATTGAAACCGATATTTCAAAAGCTGCCCAATCAGATAAATTAGAAGATGCACTCGATTACCAAAAAGTTTATAAGCTCATCGACGAAGAGATGAAAATAAAATCGTATTTAATAGAACCTCTTTTAATGCGTATAGTATATCGTTTATTTAATGATTTTCCATCCATTGAGTTTTTAAGCCTAAGTATTGCTAAAGTAAATCCTCCTTTAGGTGGTAAAGTTAATCGTGTATCATTACAATGGCAAGGAAAAAGAAATCAACTATAATTTTATCGAACAAAAGCTTTTTTTTACCATCTTTGCATAAACCAAAAATAAACGATATGAAAAAAATAGCCTTATTTGTATTAATGCTCGGAAACCTGAGTCTAATGTATCAATGTTCGTCAAACGAAAAAAAAGAAACAAATATGAATGCAGAAGCCGACAGTTTAATTAAAGCTTTTGAGGCAAAAGTTAAACCCTTATACAAGGAAATGAGCCTTGCATATTGGAATGCCTCTATTACTGGAAACGAAGCTGATTACCAAAAATCGCTCGAAGCCGAAATGGCTGTGAATAAAATTTTAGCCGATACAACTTTTTTTGCACAAATTAAAAAAATACGCAACTCAAAACAAATTACCGATACCCTCATTCAACGACAAATTGAAATGATTTATGCTTCGATGCTACCAAAACAAGTTGATAGCAATTTAACCAAACAAATTACCGAACTACAAAATAAAATTGAACAAAAGTTTTCCACATTCAGAGCTGTCATTGATGGCAAAAAATACACAGATAACGAAATCGAAGAAATACTAAGAACTTCGACCGATTCTAAAAAACTAGAAAAAGCTTGGACTAGTGTTAAAGAATTAGGACCTATTGTTGCTGAAGACATTAAAAATCTTGCTAAACTTCGCAATCAAGTAGCCCAATCGATGGGATACAACAACTACCATGAAATGAAATTAACACTCGACGAACAAGATCCAAAAGATATTGAAAAACTTTTTGATGAATTAGATAATCTTACACGCGATGCTTTTGCAAAACTCAAAAGCGATATGGACGACAAGTTAGCAGCTCGGTACAAGGTAAAAAAAGAAGAATTAATGCCCTGGCATTATCAAAACCGTTTTTTCCAAGAAGCCCCTGCTATATATAATGTTGATTTAGATGGTTATTACAAAAACCAAGACATTGTAAAACTTACCAAAGACTTTTATGCTAGCATTGGTATGGACATTACCGATATTCTTAATCGTAGCGATTTGTTCGAAAAAGAAGGAAAAAATCAACATGCTTACTGCACCGATATTGATAACGAAGGTGATATTCGTATTTTGTGCAATGTAAAACCCAACAATCAATGGATGGGCACCATGTTGCACGAATTTGGTCATGGTGTTTACGACAAATACATTGATATGAATGTGCCTTATGTACTACGCGAGCCGGCTCATACCTTTACAACCGAAGCCATTGCTATGTTAATGGGTCGTTTATCAACCAATGGCACATGGATGCAAGCAATGGGAATAATTGATGAAAAAGAAGCCGAAATAGTAAAAACCGAAGGATTTAAAATGCTTCGCCTTGAGCAATTAGTATTTAGCCGTTGGGCACAAGTAATGTATCGCTTCGAAAAAGGCTTGTACGAAAACCCCAATCAAGATTTAAATAAACTTTGGTGGGACTTGGTTGAAAAATACCAAATGATGAAACGACCTGCCAATCGTAATATGCCCGATTGGGCAACCAAAACCCATATTGCTACCTCTCCTTGTTATTATCACAACTATTTATTAGGCGAATTACTTGCATCGCAACTAAATGCATACATTGTTAAAAATATTTTAAAAACCGAAGATTATCAAGCACCTAATTATGTAGGCAATAAAGAAGTAGGCAAATACCTCATCGAAAAAGTATTTAAACCCGGTAGAACCTATTATTGGAACCATATGATTGAAAAAGCAACTGGCGAAAAACTTACAGCAAAATATTATGCTGCTCAATTTGTAAACGAATAAAATACTAATACAACAAAAAAAGGCTGCCTCAATAGGGCAGCCTTTTATGTTTTATAAATGAACGATTTGTTACAAGCGTTCTAATTCAACAGTAAAATGGCGTAAGATAGGTGCCTCTCTAACAATTCTAAAGCCCTTCTTTATTTCCATACGACGATCGTAAACGTTTTTCAAACATGCAGCAACATAAGCCATATGATTGTTGGTATAAACGCGGCGTGGTATAGCCAAACGCAACAATTCTAATTTAGGATAACGATCTTGCTTCGTTTCGGGGTCGCGATCAGCTAAAAGAGTTCCTATTTCTACCCCACGAACCCCCCCTTCGATGTACAACTCAACAGCCAAAAGCTGGGCGATATATTCTGATTGAGGAATATGGCTAAAAAATTTCAATGCATCTACAAATATAGCATGACCTCCAACCGGTTCTTGAATGGGAATTCCATAGTCCTTAAGTAATTGACCTAAATACTGTACCTGACCAATTCGAGCTTCTAAATAATCGAACATGGTCGATTCATAAAGTCCTTGTGCTAAAGCATTCATGTCACGACCCGCCATGCCACCGTAAGTAATATAACCTTCAAACATAATATTAAAAACGGTTGCTTGCTTAAACAGTTCTTCAGAACGCATAGCAATAAATCCACCAATATTCACAATACCATCTTTTTTGCTACTCATGGTCATGGCATCGGCATACGAAAACATTTCGCGGACAATATCGCGAATCGTTTTATGTTGATACCCCTCTTCACGAGTTTTAATGAAATAAGCATTTTCGGCAAAACGAGCCGAATCAAATATTACCATTTTATTATATTGATCGGCTAAGCGACGAACCTCTCTCAGGTTTTGCATGGATACCGGTTGACCGCCAGCTGTATTATTTGTAATGGTCATTATAATAAAAGGTATTTTATCATGATACTCCTTCAATACTTTTTCAAGTTTCTGAATATCTACATTCCCTTTAAATGGGTGAATGGTTGCTGTATTGAATGCTTCGTCAATAGTACAATCTACGGCATGAGCCTTTCGAAATTCAATATGGCCTTTGGTAGTATCGAAATGGCTATTACCCGGAATAATTTGACCTTCTTTTACTAAAGCGCTAAAGAGTACATTTTCGGCAGCTCTTCCTTGATGTGTAGGCAAAAAATATTCAAATCCTAAAATTTCACGAATAGCATTTTTGAGCTTATAATACGAACTAGCGCCGGCATAGCTTTCGTCGCCAAGCATCAGTTCTGCCCATTGCTTATCGCTCATAGCTCCTGTTCCACTGTCAGTCAACAAATCGATATAAACCTTATCGCTGCTGAGGTTAAAAAGATTGTACTTTGCATCTTTTATCCAACGCTCTCTTTCTTCGCGTGTAGATTTGCGAATGCTTTCAACCATTTTAATTTTAAAAGGTTCTGAATATGGAAGTTCCATAATATTATTGTTTTAAAGTTAAACACTAAATTTATTTATATTGAAAAATGATAAAAAGAATAAACTAAAAGCTATCCCGCTCTTTAATGTTAAGAAATATACGCTTACGCGAAACAATTTTAATATAAATGCACCATGTATTCATTGACGCTGCTAAATTATAGAAACGAATTGAAAAACAAAACATCAAAATGCATTTTTTTAATGGTTTTAAATCACTTTTTTTGCAAAAAAAAATTATGAGCGACACCGAACTTTTTAATTATGTTGTATTACCTATTATTATTGGGCTTGCAAGAATCTTTGATGTAACTGTTGGTACTTTGCGCATCATTTTTGTTTCGAAAGGAAATAAAAAAGTAGCCCCACTTTTAGGATTTGTAGAAGTACTAGCATGGATTATTGTAATTGGTGAAATTATGAAATCGGCTAATAATCTAGCTTGCTATGTAGGATATGCCTTAGGTTTCGCAGCCGGAAATTATATTGGCATGCTAGTAGAAGAAAAACTTGCTTTGGGTAACCTTATTATTCGCATCATAACCGACGAAAACGCTAGAATTTTAAAAAATGCTATTGTCAATGCCGGTTTTGGCATGACAGTAGTGCCCGGTTATGGAGCAATGGGCAATCCGGTGGACGTTATTTTTATGGCCATTCATCGATCCGATTTAGAAAAAGTTGTTAACTTAATAAAAGAGAATAATCCTGGAGCTTTTTATTCGATCGAAGAATTAAAATATGTTAGTGAAGGCGTTTTCCCGGCACAAAAAAACACAAATACACTTAAAGGGTTCGCACATATTCTTTTTAGATGGAGAAGAGGAAAATAATATGATATCGCTATTATCATTATCTTCGCACTAAATTATGATAAAGTATTTTATTGCTATATGGTTTCTATTTCAACTCATGCTGTTGAAAGCACAAAACACAGATACAACTTTATACACCAAAACATTTTTTGGACGTTTAAAATCACCATATTTTCAACTTATCGCAACTAAAACTGACACCGATTTTTGCACAATACACAACTACATGCCCTTTTATACTAACTTTTTAGCTCATTTAGGTAATGGAACTTCGGCTACATATTCGTTTATACCAATATTCATAACCGATCTACCTTTTTGGCTCCAACCTTTTCAGATATACTATAACGAAATTCAGGATTTATATTTTCATACCCATACTCCTTTTACACATATTAAACTTACAGCTAATAATAATCGAACATATAACGAAGAAGGATTAAAGCTCATTCATACTCAAAACATTAAACCCAATTGGAATATTGCTTTTATAGGCAAATCGAATAAACAAATAGGCAGAATACAACGACAAGACCACCGATTGCATTATTTTTTTGGTAGTACACAATACCAATCAAGCCGCTATCAATTATATGCCAATTATTATTTCTCAAAAATAAAAATAAAGGAAAATGGTGGCGTAAGTAATTTGCCGTTCTTAATCGACTCATTATTCCCTATCGAAAATGCACTAGTTTATTTATCAAACGCAACAAACAATTATACTTATCAAAAAGGTAATGCTCAACAAGCTATTTGCCTCAGTTTTCAAGACGATAGCCTCTCAGAAAAATGGAAACCATTCATAATTCATCATTTTGAATATACCAAAGCAAAAAAAATATATGCCGATGTTTTAGATACAACGTTTTATTTTGCTAATCGCTTTATCGATAGTAGTAAAACATACGATTCTCTTTATTTCAGAAATATTGAAAACCAAATTGGCATTGCCATTTCTAACAATTTAAAAACAGGCAGTGGTATTTCGATTTATGCTTTGTCGTCTAATCAAAAAACATATTCGCACCAACACCCCAAAAACATTGATAACATGGGAACAGGAATGCTACTTTTCTATAACAATGCATCATTTTCAGCTCAATTAAATTTTAAATACTGGATCAATGGCTATCTAAAAGGTAATAAACATGTTCAAATCAGCACTCAAAAAAACATTCATATTGCCCAAAATGATGCTAATTGGATTTTCGACGTTGCATATCATCAACAAGCGGTCGATTATTTTGCTACCTCACTTTATACTAATCATTTTCAATGGCAACAATCGCTGCCTACAACTACCGAAATTTCTACTCAAACCGGAATCGAAAACGAAAGTAATGGAATTTATTTAAATTTAAAGAACATTAAAAATGCTGTTTATTTCGACACACAATCTCATCCACAAACGATTAACAATAATTTTATGTATGCCAGCATGATATTAAGAAAAACATTTCATGCTGGTCGTTTTCATTTATCGAATCATTTTATGATGCAATATATAACCGATACACTTATTTCTGTGCCCTTTTACGCTGGCTACCATATCCTATATTACGAAAATCAGCTCTTTAAAAAAGTTTTAGGAATTCAATTAGGAAGCGAAGTATTTTATCATTCAATTTACCAAGCAGTTTCTTACAACCCCGCTTTAGGTAACTTTTTTAACAATAATACAAGCAAATTAGGCAATTATCCATACATTAATATATTTGCTAACTTAAAGTTAAAACGAGCACGTTTTTTTGTAAAAATTGAACATTTGAATTATCACTGGCAAAAAGCTAATTACAGCATGGTTTATGCCTATCCAATGCCCCCACGAAGCCTTAAATTTGGTATTTTATGGTCGTTTTACGACTAAACTTTTTTATCAATATTTATGTATAGTTCATAAGAAGTTTTCATAAAACAATTATCTATTTAATTTTTGTTTTATATTTGTATAAATTTTTTTTTATGCAATTTATCATCAGTTTAATTCAAAATACAGCCATTCTTCTTTCTTTTTCAATGCTATATGAATATTATTGGATTAAGCTCAATCAACGTAACTTAAAAAACGATATTATCACAGGTACAGTCATATCCATTGCAGTTAGCATTATAATGTTTACACCTTTTAAATTTTCAGAAACTATTGTTTTTGATGTACGCTCCATATTGCTTTCTATTTCGGGGTTGTTTTTTGGTTTTATTCCTACTTTTTTAGCCATGCTTACTTCTCTGGTTATTCGCTTAAACATGGGAGGCGATGGAGTTTATATGGGTGTAGCTGTTATCATTTCTTCCGCTTCCATTGGCATGTTGTGGCATTATTATCGAAAAAACTGGGAAGAACAATATTTTATTGAATTATTATTACTTGGCATCACAGTTCATGCCGTGATGGCTTTTTGCACAATTTTTCTTCCATCGGGCAAAGAAATGGATGTATTAAAAAACATTGCCTTACCCTTAATATTAATTTACATTCCTGGAACTTTATTACTCGGCACGTTACTTGTTCGTCAACACGGCAATTACTTAAACCGTAAGGCAAAAGAAAAGCTTATCGAAACAGAATACATGTTTCATCAACTCATGAAAAGTAAAAACATTTATGCACTCACATTAAATAAACAATTCAACATATATTTTGCTAACGAACATTTACAAAAATCAATTCATCTTACAAAAGAAGAACTGTTAAATAATAATTTCGAGTCTATTTTTCTACAAAAAATAAGCGATGAAGACAAACGCAAAAAAGAAGTATTTTTCAACTCTGCTCTCATAAGTATAGAATTAAAAGCAGCATTTACCACATTACAAAATAAACATTATTATATACATTGGTTTATTACTAAAACCTTTAATTTTCAAAACGAACATAACGGTTATATAGTTATTGGAGTGGACGAAACAGAACGTTATGAAGCCGAAAAAAAACTGAATGAAACACATCAGGAATTATTAGCTCAATATGAAGTATATAAAGAGCTCAATATACAACTTACCGAAGCCAAACAAAAAGCAGAAGAAAGCGATAGACTTAAAACAATGTTGTTATCGAATTTAAGTCACGAGGTCAGAACCCCTATGAATGCAATTATAGGTTTTTCTGAACTACTACGCAAAGATATTCCTAATGAAAAACGCAAAGAATTTTCTGAAATTATTTTTAAAAGTTCGCAACAACTTTTACAAACTATTGACGACATTGTCCTCATTTCTAAACTTCAAAGTCAAAAAACAAAATTGCAAGTAAGCAAAATAAAACCTGTTGAATTACTAAAGAGCCTGTTAATTTTAAACCAACATAAAATACAGCAACCAAAAGTTGAATTCAAAATTGTTTTCGACCAGGCCCATGAAAATATTATTATCGAAACAGATGAATTAAAACTTACAAAAATATTGTCTAATTTGCTCAAAAATGCCTATAATTATACTCCAAGTGGGAAAATAGAAATGGGTTTTTATACCGAAGAAAAACACATTGTATTCTTTGTAAAAGATACAGGATTAGGTATTTCTGACGAAGATAAACCCTATATTTTCGAATCATTTTATCGTGGAAAGTTATCTAAATCGTTTGCTATTAGAGGTATTGGCTTAGGTTTAAGTATTGTTAAAGAACTTACACAATTACTCAAAGGCGAAATTTGGTTCGAAAGCGATCCCGAAAAAGGAAGTGTATTTTATGTAAAAATTCCAACTGTAATTGCTATTCAAGATAATAAAAATAACGATTCTATTCAAAAATCATCTTTAAAGCTCGATGATCTTAAAAATTTTAACATTTTGATTGTCGAAGATGAATTTCTCAATTATCAATTCATTGAAGCTTTATTAAATCCTTTGGTTAAACAAGTAGATTATGCACAAAATGGCAGTATTGCTATAGAAAAATGTAAACACCAATCATACGATTTCGTACTAATGGATATTCGAATGCCTATTATGAACGGAATAGAAACAACAAAGCATTTAAAACAAATACACCCCGATATTAAAATTATTGCCCTTACAGCCTATAACGGTGAAACCACCAAAGAAGAAGCACTTCAAGCAGGTTGCTCATTTTTTCTTTCGAAACCTATTTATTTAGACCAATTGATAAATGCCTTTCAACAGCTAATACAGGCTTAAACTAAAATAAAAAATATGTATTTAAAGAATTATTTTAGATATGCTTCTTTATTTTTTCTTATCATAATTGAACATTGCAAATGCTCATATTTTTAATTATATATAGGGCTTTTATTCGGAACGAATAAATATATTTGCAATAATTTCGTTAATGCGTTAAATAAATCATCATGATTAAAAAAGTAAGATTTAAAATTTTATTTGTAATAGTTCTCACTTTATCTTCTCACTTATTTGTCAGTGGTCAATATAACAGAGCCTTGTATGATGATGAATTAAAACTCAAGATTTGGTTCGATAGTTTGTTTATGCGCAACGATGCCGTATTTATTCTCCCCGATTCAAAAAAGATTGCCTATTCCGACTCTATTCGCCAAACCCTTAACAAAGCTCTACGCCAACCCGAAGCGTGGAAATTTCCATTCGACTCACTTACCAATCTTGGAAAAATATTTTCTAACGATAGTAGTTTACGCATATTAACCTGGAATATTCGCCTAAAAGGTGGCATATATCGTTACTATGGATTTATTATGAAAAAAAACAACGAACGTGATATTAAAGTATTTGAATTAAACGATAGTACAAATACAATTCCCGCTAAAGAACTAGAAAACCTTACATTATCGTCAAATCAATGGTATGGAGCCACGTACTATCAAATAATTCACTTTACAAAAGTAAAACACCCCTATTACCTATTAATTGGCTGGAAAGGCTACAATGCCTACTTGCATCAAAAAATTGTAGAAGCTTTATGGTTCAACAAAAAAGGTAAACCCATTTTTGGTAAAGCCATTTTTCAATCTGATCAAAAAACAGTAAAGCGTTTAGTTTTTAGCCACAGCATAAAAGGAACCATGTCGTGCCATTACGAACCTTCTCAAAAAGCCATAATTTTCGATCATTTAGTACCTTCATCAAATATCTATCAGGGCATGTATGAGTTTTATGGTCCCAATGGCACCTTCGATGCTTATTTTTTAAAGAAAAATATGTGGATTCTTAAAGAAGACATTGAACCCAAAAATCCACGTAAAAAAAATGAACTTCCGTCAAATAATTAGTATTTCACAAATTAAATATCTATATCTTTGCAAAAATTTTCATTCAGACGATGGTAAAAAATAAAGATTCGGAAGTTTACATCTACCTCGTTGACGACGATGAACTTTTAAATAAAATATTGCTAACCAAATTTCAACAAAACACCAAACACAAAGTTTTTACTTTCACTAGCGGAGAAGATTTTATAAAATATTACCAATCGCTCCATATTAAAAAACCAAATAAAAATATTCATATTCTACTCATTGATTATATGCTTAACCCTGGAGTTCCTGTTCACTCAGCCAAAACAGGCATAGACTTCATCAAAGAAGCCCGAGCTATAAACCCCCAAATCAATACGATCCTAATTTCTGCCATTGATAACCCAGAACTATCCATTTTAGCTCAAAAAGAAGGTGTCAATGCTTTTATCAAAAAAAATGAAAATGCCTTTTTGCGAATCAATAATCAAATAAGTTTTATTATTAGCGAGATAAAGCTCCAAAAAGCTCATAAACGAAGCCTAACCACTCGTAAAATATTTGTGGCAATACTCATTATGTTTTCATTGCTCATTGTTTATATTGCTTTAACCGAATTCATTCTGAATTAATGTCGGCGTACTGACTTCTTGTCATATTATTTTTATTGGCATTGACTTTGTTTATCGTTTGCCAATTTTCAAAAATTTTGGTCTATGCAAAAAGGAAATATAGGGGTTACAACCGAAAACATATTCCCCATTATAAAAAAGTTTTTATATTCAGAACATGAAATTTTTCTACGCGAATTAGTTTCAAATGCAGTTGATGCTACAACCAAACTAAAAGCCCTTGCCAATAGCGGCGAATATAAAGGCGATGTTAACCATAAACGCATTTATATTAAACTTGACAAAGACAAAAAAACATTAACCATTTCCGATTATGGAATTGGTATGACAGCCGAAGAAGTTGACAAATACATCAATCAAATAGCGTTTTCGAGTGCCGAAGAGTTTCTTGAAAAATATAAAGACAAAGCAAACCTAATAGGACACTTTGGTCTGGGCTTTTATTCGGCTTTTATGGTAGCCAACAAAGTTGAACTCATTACAAAATCATACAAAGAAGATAGTAAAGCAGTAAAATGGATTTGCGACGGCTCGCCCGAATATACCATGGAAGAAACCGACCGCTCTGAACATGGTACCGATGTAATTCTTCACATTGAAGATAAAGACCAAGAAGAGTTTCTCGACGAAAATCGTATTCAACAACTACTCAATAAATACTGCAAATTTTTACCAGTTGAAATAGCTTTCGGTAAGAAAAAAGAATGGAAAAAAGATAAATTTGTAGAAACCAACGAAGATAATATTATAAATAATCCTACCCCACTTTGGACAAAAAAACCTACTGAAATAAAAGACGAAGATTATAAAGCCTTTTATAGAGAACTTTATCCCGATAATTTTGAAGAACCCCTTTTTAATATACATCTTAATGTCGATTATCCTTTCCATCTAACAGGTATATTGTACTTTCCTCGTATAAAAAACAGTTTCGATATACAAAAAAATAAAATACAACTTTATTGTAATCAGGTTTTTGTTACCGACCAAGTAGAAGGAATAGTCCCCGATTACCTCATGCTCCTACACGGAGTAATAGACTCACCCGATATTCCACTAAATGTTTCACGTAGCTATTTGCAAAGCGATAGCAACGTAAAAAAAATATCTGCTCATATTACTAAAAAAGTTGCCGATAAACTTTTCGACTTGTTTAAAAACGACCGAAGCGATTTCGAAAAAAAATGGGACGACCTAAAACTTTTTATTGAATACGGCATGATAAGCGATGAAAAATTTTACGAACGAGCCGAAAAATTTGCACTATTTAAAAATATCGATGGTAAATACTTTACATTCGAAGAATACGAAAAATTAGTAAAAGAAAATCAGACCGAAAAATATGGAAGTACCATATACCTTTATGCTACCGATAAAGAAGAACAATACGCATACATAGAGCAAGCTAAAAATAAAGGATACGATGTGCTTTTATTCGATGGGCAGCTCGATTTACATTTTATCAACCATCTTGAACAAAAACTGCAAAAAACTTCATTTAAACGTGTAGATGCCGAAACCATCGACAAATTAATTGAAAAAGAAGAGCAACGTAAAGTAGAATTAAGCGAAGCCGACCAAAACGATTTAAGACATGTTTTATTTGGTGCAATACCAAATAAAGAGGAATTCTTAATTGCTTACGAAGCACTATCAGAAAACGAATTGCCACTTATCATTACACGTAGCGAATATATGCGACGCATGAAAGATATGGCTCAATTTGCCCCTAAAAGCATGTATGGCAGCATGCCCGATATGTACTCTATGGTAGTCAATGCATCGCATCCTATCATAAATAAAATTGTAAACGATAAAAACAAACAATTAGCCAACGAATTACAAGAAATTGACCGTAAAATTGAGCCACTTAATAAAGAAATCGAAAAAATTAAAGAAGAACAAAAAAAGAAAAAAGAAGAAGAAATTTCGACAGCCGAAAAAGACAAACTCAACGAATTAGAAAAACAACTCGAAACATTACGTAACGAGAGAAAACAAAAACTTGAGTCTTTTGGAGCTAATAATACAACTGTAAAACAACTTATCGACATAGCACTTTTATCGCACAATCTATTAAAAGGAGAAGCTTTTAGTCGATTTATAAAACGAAGCGTTGAAGTATTACCCAAAGAATAATGGATATTCTTACCTTATATCATCCCGTAAGAATATATTTGTATATTCTGACGGGATGATATATTTTATAAACAATTGTAAACGTTTCAATATCGCAAAATCAATAGTAATCGAAACTAAGATCCAATCAACAATTCTATTTCGCCTACAGCAAATAAATGTTCTTTGTCGTTTATTAATGCATGTAAATAACCCTCTTGGTCAACTTCTTTTACTCGTATTTGAACTCTATTATTATTTATTTTAGCTGAAATCAACTTATTTTTCATATAAAGTTTACTGTCGTAATATTCATATATAGAGGTAAAACGATGCATTTTTAAAGAATTGTATTCCGATAAAATGTTATTTTGCAATAACTCTAAAAGTTCAGGCAACTGGAATATTTTACCAGTTTCGTTCCTTAGCGAAGTTGGATTCGGGATAGTTGAGTTAAACTCAGTTTGATTGATATTAATCCCAATACCCACAATAGAGGCTGCCATTTTATTTTTCTGAATAATATTTTCAATAAGAATACCTGCAATCTTATTATTTTTCACATAAATATCGTTAGGCCATTTAATAAAAGATTCATCACAAAAGAGGCTTACTGTTTTACAAACAGCCGAAGCGATAGCTTTAGACAATAAAAATTGATGCTCAAGTTGCAAAAATTCAGGATATAAAATAATAGAAAAAGTTAGATTCTCATTTGCATTGCTATACCAAACTTTTTTTCCTTGTCCCCTTCCTTGAGTTTGATTCAAAACCCAAACAATAGTTCCTTCGGCAAGTTTCTGCTGTTTTACAAGACTCATTGCCTCGGTATTAGACGATGCAGCTTCTTCAATTTTTATTATGCTTGGTTGTAACATTTAAATTCAATATAAAATGTGCTTCCTTTATTAACTTCAGATCTAAAGTAAATATTTCCTTTCATGGCTTCAACCATATTTTTCACCAAACTCAACCCCATTCCCATGCCTGACGATTTAGTTGTAAAACTAGGTTTAAATACATTATCGGCAATATCGGGTGCTATGCCAATACCATTATCGCTTACACTCAAAATAATCTTATTTGATTGAGCTTCGATGTTTATATAAATATTTTTTTCTCTATCGATAGGAATCGCTTGCAGGGCATTTGTTACCAAATTAGTAATAATGCGTTTTAAATAATCCTTATCGCCTTCGATAAAGCAATCATGCATATTAGAATTTACTTTTACTTCGTATTCATGAGTTTTAAACAAAAGGGCTATATTTTTTACAACTTCAACAAGATTAATCATTTCAAATTGAGGTCGGGGCAAATTGGCAAAAGCAGAAAACGCCGAAGCAATCGACGATAAACTTTCAATTTGTTCTAATAAACTATTCATTGTATTTTGAAGTAATTCATCGGGCAAATGACCATTTTCTTTTTTTAATTTTTGTAAATATTGAATATTGAGTTTCATGGGCGTTAACGGATTTTTTATTTCGTGGGCAATCTGTTTGGCAATATCTCGCCAAGTAGATTCTCGTTCGCTTAATAACAATTTTTGCGTACTTATTGATAACTCTTCTAATATGCGATTATATTCATTAATGAGCGGTGCTATTTCGTCTTTTTCAGTATAAATAATGGGTTTAATTTTTTGATTGGGTTTAATTTTTTTAAAATATTCGTGTAAAACAGTTAATGGACGCAATATACCATTGGCTATTAATAAAATAATACCAAAAGCAATTGCAATAAATAATATGTATATATTTATAAGATTGATAAACACTTGAGTTATTTCTTGCATATTTTTTTCTTTTTCTGTAAAATAAGGTAATTGAAGTATAGCTTGCAATTTACCATTCGAATACAATGCTGTATAAGAAGCCAAATATTCCAAGCTCCCAATTTTTTCTATGTCAATAAACGTTTCTTTATGTTCTTTAACAATTTCTGCTAATGCTTCGGCATCGATAAGTTTACTTTTTAAACCTTTTTCGAACAATGCAGGTCGAGAAGATGCAATTAAATAACCCTTGGCGTCGTATAAATTAATGTCTGCAAAAAATATATTTGATAACGTAACTAACTGCCGACTTAACTCTTCGATTGGTTTTTGGTAAATATTTTTGAACGAACCTAAATACTCATTTAATGCATTTACAATAATTTTTTGCTTATGTTTTAATGCCTCATAATTCTTTTGATTATATTGATTATTGAAATAGATCAAGGTATAAAAACCGATGATTAAATACGAAAAAACTAAAATTAACAAAAAACTACGAATATATTTAAACCTAAATCCATAAAGCAATTGTTGTCGCTTTTTTAAATAATAAATAATACCATATGGAATAAAAAACAACAAAATAAAAATATTAAACACATAAATAATCGACCATAGGTATTGGCTCCATTTAACC
The DNA here is from genome assembly GCA_013314715.1 of Bacteroidales bacterium. NCBI lineage: Bacteria > Pseudomonadati > Bacteroidota > Bacteroidia > Bacteroidales > Bacteroidales bacterium. The sequence continues at coordinate 21,486 of JABUFC010000040.1, forward strand.
ACCGGAGCACTTACCACAATTCGGATTTTTTTATTGGGTGCATAAATAAAATGTTCAAAATTATCTTTATTAATAAGTATAAAAGATCCATTTTTAATATTTGGATAAATGTAATTATAAGGATATTGAAAATCGCCATTTTGCTGTATTAGTCGATTCGTTTTATATTTGGCATAATGTGCCCATTGTTTGCTCAGCGATTTATAAGTTTTTAAATCTACAAGCAAATCTGGGTATCCTGGTGTACTCGGTAAAAGTTTACGATATAATTCGAGAAAAATTTTTTTTTCGCCCGAATCAGGTATCATATTTAAATTGTAAGAAAATACACCTAAATAGCTTACATCGCCATATTCATTATCAATCGAATAAAAATAATGACTATCGAAACGACTACCACGTGAATTTATTTGTTTATTAAAAAAGTCAAAACAACGACAATATTCATTCGAAGGCATCAAGCGTAGGTTATCGTATGTATTGCATATCGTTACTTGTAAATCGTATTTATTCCAAAAACCGTTAAAATAATTGTCTTTTAGATATTGATAAATTTCGTATCGATTATCGTATGCTTTTTGAAGTAAACTTTTTATAATTTTATCTTCTGCTAGCTTCTTCTCCATATCCATTAGTAACATCTGAGCCAAATAGTCTTTCTCGTTCGATAAAGAAAAAGCAACAACTTGTTGTAAATTTATCCGTTTTTGATGATTTAAATGAAACGAGTATAAAACAATAAAAAAAGAAAATAAAAAAGCACTTATCAAAATAAAAGCAATTTGGGGTAAACGCCTATTAACAAAGAACCATATTATCAATAAATATAAAGCAACTATCAAAACAGAAAAATGTCCTAATTGCAATACATAAAGTATTAAAGGTAAGACAAATAAAAATAATCCTATAAAAAAAAATTTATAACGCTTTTGTTGTGTCTTATACAAATACTTAAAAATAAAGTATAACACGCTTGCAATAATCCATGCCCACATTCCAATAATTAAATATGCTAATAACGAAAGCTGTAAAAACGTATCGATATTAAATAAATCGAACGAAAGATTACTTTGCCAAATTAACTTATTCCATAAAATTATCCAATATAAAAACAAAGCAGAAGCTAATAATAATAAGCTATAAATATAAAAACGACTTGTAAATATTTTTCTTTTAAACCACAATAAAAACCATTCAATAAATAATAATAGCCACCAAGTATTAAAAAAAGCATCGCCTAAAAAATTAAATGGAAATTTATAAGCAAATATTTCAGCATTAAATAAAGGCAATGAATACAAAGACTCAGGATTTTGTTTTAACATCATTCCCAATCTTAATATTAAAAGCCCAACCAATACAAAAAACACCGAAATTAAATGTTTTTTATAAATTAAAGTAATGTGCACCAAAATATATAACAAACAAAGAACAAATAAAAACAAATAAGGTCTTAGCGTTAACGACAATGATGTTTGTGGCTCTATCGAAAATAAAAAATTTTGCTGAGCATCGGTTATATAAAAAGCTGCAGTCTGCGGTAATGTTGAAAAATGGTAATCGTATGTTAAATCAAAACCTTGATAATAAAAGTTTTTAAGATAGTTATTTTCAAAAGGATATTCTTTTTTAATAGGGATAAAAGCTACAAAAGCAATATTGTTTATTTTTTTTACAAGTAAATAAACCCATGTATTATTAATAAAATAAACAGTAGAATTTGTATATTTTGAAGTATTTAACGATAATGGCAAAAAATCGCCTCTCGACCAAAAAATAGCACTATCGTTTTTATAACAACAAAAATATATATCTTGACGTTGGGTATAATTTAATAAATATTGCTCGTTTTGTTTTGAATATAGGCCTTTAACACCCCACTTAAAATAAATGTCACTTTCTTTTGATAACAATTCTTTGGCCTTAGCTTCCTTAGCAATAAGGCTATTTCTAATAGTAACAACATCGTCATTATAATCTTCAACATTCCCAACATCGGTAATAATAAAAACCGATAAGGCAAATATAAGGATCCAAATAATTAAAAATAAAAAAGATTTATTTTTAAAAGTCTTCAAACTCTATAAATTTATGTACGAAAGTACAAAATAAAAGACAATTGAAAAATATGTATTAAAGCATTATTATTTTAATTTTTTCTCAAAAATAAAATTAGCATACGATTTATCTAATAACGTCATGGTGTATGAATTTATAAGCACAAAGCCATATTTATTCAAAACAGAAAAAATATCAATTTCATCTTTAACTACCGTTACAGTTCCATCAGCATTATTAACCGTTATGGTGCCTCCTTTACCATTTTCAATAATTCCTTTTAAGGAATGATTTATGTTCGTTCCAAAATCGATAGATAATTTTGAATCTAAGTTGTTAGGTTTTACACTATAAGTTACTCTAACAATACAATACTCTGCCTTTTCCTGAGAAAAAGAAACAATAGACGCAAATAAAAGTAGTAAGAATAAAATTAATACTTTTCTCATATTTAATATTTTAAAATTTTGAACTAATACCAAATGCAACCAACGGACCACCTCCTAAGCCTAGTTCAGCATTTAAACCAAAATTTTCAGAAAAGAAATAACGACCTCCAATAGCTGTTCTAAAAGCAATTGGAAAAATATTAAAATTAATTTGTTCGTCGTTATAATTAGGATCGTTGGTAGTATATTTCCAACTTAAACTACTATAACCAGCGCCAATTCTCCAAAAACCATCAAAATTCTCGCTTCCTCCAAAATGAAGATTAAAGCAAAACATCACTCTCATTCGAGGAATAGAAAAATCATAATTATAAGTTACATTATTACCATTGCCATCGGTAGTATTTTCGGTCCATTTAACGCTGGTATTGGCATAATTAATTTCAACTCCTGCCCCAACTTTATCAGAAACCATATATTCTAACTTACCCCCGAAAGGACCCAGACTTCCAACTTGTACATCAACTGAATTAGCATCAGTTAATGCCGATTTTGCTGTATTCGACCACAAATTGGGCCAACCATAATAAATATCAATTAACTTAACTCCTTTTTCAACAGCTTGTGAAAATACGGTAAAAGACATTAAAATAAATGTCAAAGTAAATAAAAAATTGATTTTTTTCATGTGTATAAAATTTAATAAGTTAATAATAATGAATGAATTATATTTCCAATTTTTATTCATTTTCGATTGGTGTGAATTTGTTCTCATGGCTATTTCATCTGTATAAAATTTTATTATTGGCAAATATACAACTTTTTTTTAAGATTCCAATTTTTTTGCATACTATCATTTATTTAAATTAACTTTGCAATAAAAAAAGCTATGGCAGTAATTTTAAGCAATGCAACTTACATAGACAACCAAACATTATCGTTTAAAAAGACTCATATACGCATTACCGAAGGCTATAATGGCAAAATTGAATTTTTAGATAAAATTCCTAATGATAATCATGATGAAATAATAGACTGCAACAGCAAATACGTTATGCATTCATTTGCTTGTGGGCATCATCATGCTTATTCTGCACTAGCCAGAGGTATGGGAGCACCTAAAAAAACTCCCACAAATTTTTACGAAATTCTAAAATATATTTGGTGGACACTCGACAAATGTTTAAATAAAGACATGATCGAAGTTAGCGCCTTATTAACTGCTGTAGCTTCAGCTAAAAATGGCGTTACCTTTGTGATCGATCACCATGCTTCACCTTTTGCAGTGAATGGATCTCTCGAAATCATGGCCAATGCTTTCGAAAAAGTAGGCGTTTCGCATCTTTTATGTTACGAAATTTCGGACAGAGATGGACAAGACATTAGTCAAGCTGGATTAAAAGAAACTGAAAATTATCTTAAATCTCACCAAGGATTAGTTGGACTTCATGCATCATTCACTGTTTCAAATCAAACACTCAAAGAAGCAGTTTCATTAGCCGAAAAATATAATTCGGGCATTCACATTCATGTTGCCGAAGATTTATACGACCAAAAAGAATGTTTACACCAACATGGACAAAAAGTAGTAGAACGCTTGTATAAAGCCGGAGCTTTGCAATTCCCCAAAACTATATTAGCACACTGCTTACATATTGACGATGAAGAGCGAAACTACATTGCTCATAGCCCTGTATGGGTAGTACAAAACACCGAAAGCAACCTTAATAACAATGTAGGCTTCTTTAATGCCAAAGGACTTAATAAAAATAGGATCATGTTAGGCACCGATGGCATGCACAGCGATATGCTTCGCAGTGCCAAAGCTGCTTTTTTTGTCGGACAACCTTTCGATACCATTGACTATTCGGGCATATATCAACGCTTTACAAATGTTCATCATTTCATTGAAACCAATCAATTTTTAGGAGATGGTCCCAACAACTTAGTTGTACTCGATTATGATAGCCCTACAGCTTTCTATCAAAATAATTTTTTAGGACATTTTGTGTTTGGAATAGAATCAAAACACGTAGAGCATGTTATTAGCAATGGTAAACTCATAGTAAAAAATAAAAAAATACAAACTATTGACGAAACAGCTTTAATTAAGCAATCGCAAGAATTATCTAACATATTGTGGAAAAAAATGCAAGCTTTATGATCGACTTTTTTGCTATAATGGGGTATGCAGCTTCTATTATCATAGCTATTTCTATGACGATGAGCTCTATTGTTAAATTTCGTATCATTAATTTTATCGGAGCTGCCACTTTTTCTATTTATGGTTTTCTTATTGGGGCTATTCCTGTTGGAGTTCTTAACGCTTTTATTGCTATAGTAGATATTTATTTTCTTTATGGGATTTTTTCTAAAAAAGAAATTTTTGAAACCTTAGAAGTTAGACCCGATAATCGTTACCTTGTCCGCTTTTTAGAATTTTATAATAACGACTTACAAAAATATTTTCCAGAATTTACCTATAAACCCGAAATGAATACCATAAGCTATCTGATACTTCGCAATATGTCGGTAGCTGGCGTTTTTCTTGCTCATAAAACTAAAGACGATACACTCTGTGTTGGATTAGATTATGTAATTCCCGAATATCGCGATTTTAAAAATGGCAAGTACATATATAGCCGACTTGTTAATCGTTTTAAAGGACAAGGCATAAAAAAAGTAACTTCACCTGCATGGAGCAAAGAATATGTAAAATATTTACAAAAACTTGGATTTAAAAAAGTTAATGAAAATAATTTAGAAATAAATATATCTTAATGCACATTAAATACTTTTCTAGTCACTATTTCACTACCATTACTAATGATAATAGAAAACAAGCCAGTAGTAAGTAATTTTTTACTTATTTTTATAGTATTACTGTTGTTTATGTTTTCATTTTGTGTCATTACTAAACGTCCTGAATTATCAAATATCTTAATATTATAGTTTCCACTAACATTACTTAAAAATAGTAAAATAATGTAATTTTCAGAATTTCCAATTCGGATATATGAATCGTTATTTCTTAAAACTTCGATAGATATTATTTCAGAATATTCATTCACACCATCAAAATCAACTTGATTTAAACGATAGTAATAAATTTTATTTTCTAAATCATTTATATCATCTACATATTGATAATGAATAATTGAGTTTGAATTACCAGCACCATTTACTTTTGATATTGTGGTAAAATGTAAAGCATCTGTACTACGTTGTATTTCAAAGTAATTATTATTAGTTTCTGAAGCTGTAGACCATTCTAAAAGTACTTTGTTATTTAACATTTTTGCATTAAAATAAACTATATTAACTGGCAAAGACCCTTGAGAGACAGAACTACCAGAAGGAATTGAAGAATTAGTATATCCAAACGTTGTCCCAGTACCATCATAATTTGAAGCTGAAATTACACCGGTACCATCTATTACGCCACCATTGCCATTACTAAATGTACCATTTACAGTAATAGAACCATTTACTATTACATTATCACTATTATTTTTATTTGTAAAATTATTATGAACAATAATAACCCCACCGGTATTTACGGTAATTTTTGAACCATTATAAAAGATTAAATCATAAACTTCTAATGTGCCATTTACAATTAAAGTAGCGCCACTTTTAATTTCTAAATTATTAATTGTTGAATATAAAGATTTCCCAGCATATATATTTAAATATCCAAACTCTGATACATTAACGTTTAAACTTATATTTGTTTCGATGTAGGTATATGTTGAAGATGATGGAGAAGTACCAGGAGAACAGCCACATGAAGTGCCAGAAGAAGTACTTGACCAATAACTTGTATTATTCCAAGACCCTCCACCTCCGCTACCATCTGAGATAGAATAATAGTATGTGTTAGCACTATACCCATTTATAAAATATATAATTGACAATATCAATAATACGGTTT
>JABUFC010000041.1 GCA_013314715.1 Bacteroidales bacterium
CGAGGAGCGGAGCGACGAAGCAATCTCCCCGATGCTCGTTGACTATTCTGTTTTTTAATTTAGGTCGATTAAAGTAACTTATTTTTTGATTTTATCAAAATACTCATAAAAACGAACAATAGCTTTAATACCATTGTAAAAATTTTCGAGTCTGAAATTTTCATTAGGACTGTGTATAGCATCGCTTTCTAGTCCAAATCCCATTAAAACCGATTTGATGCCGAGTATTTGTTCAAATGTGGAAATAATTGGAATGCTTCCTCCACTCATGGTTGGTATGGGTTCTTTGCCAAAAACATCTTTAAGTGCCATGCGTGCACTTTCGAGAGCTGGCAAATTGAGCGGTGTTACATAGGGTTGCCCGCCATGAAGAATTTCGACATTAACCCTTACATAGTTAGGAGCTATGTTTAATAAGTAATTGCGTAAAAGTTGTGCCATTTTTTCATGATTTTGGTAGGGTACTAATCGCGACGATAATTTAGCATAAGCTTTCGAAGGCAATACGGTTTTTGAACCTTCGCCTGTATAGCCACCCCATATGCCACATAAATCCATAGTAGGGCGTATGCCGGTTCGTTCAATGGTAGTATAGCCTTTTTCGCCCCAGAGTTCTTTTACACCTAAGGATGTTTTATACGATTCTTCGTCAAATGGGACTTGATTTATCAATTTACGTTGCTCATCGGTATATTCTAATACTTCGTCGTAATAGCCTGGTATAGTAATATGTCCATTTTCATCTTGTAAACTAGCTATCATTTTGCATAAAACATTCAATGGATTGGCAACTGCGCCGCCAAAAATTCCACTATGCAAATCGCGGTTAGGTCCTGTAACTTCTATTTGTAAATAGGTCAACCCTCTTAAACCGACCGTTATAGATGGTGTTTCGGGTGCAATCATCCCAGTATCGGAGACTAAAATAACATCGGCGGCTAATCTTTTTTTATTATCGATGCACCATTGAGCCATCGATGGTGAACCAATTTCTTCTTCACCTTCGATCATAAATTTTACATTGCACTTGAGCAATTGGTGTTTTATAAGATATTCAATAGCGACGGCGTGCATAAAACTTTGTCCTTTGTCGTCGTCGGCTCCTCTTGCAAATATTTTTCTGTCTTTAATAATTGGTTCAAAAGGTGGTGTTTGCCATAATTCTAAAGGCTCAACAGGCATAACGTCGTAATGTGCATAAATTAAAACAGTTGGTGCTAAGGGGTTAATTATTTTTTCGGCATAAACAATGGGATTGCCTTGAGTTGAACAGACTTCTGCAAAGTCAACACCGGCTTTTAAAAGTGTTTCTTTCCAATATTCAGCTGCTTTAACCATGTCGGGTTTATGTTCCGATTCGGCACTTATAGAAGGAATTCGTAATAAACCAAATAGTTGACTTAAAATATGATTTTCGTTTTCTTTTAAATATTGTTCTATAGTTTTCATGGTTATAATTTTAAGTTGTTTTCAATGTATTCAATTGCATCTTCGCATTTGTCTGTAATATAAAGGAGTTGACGATGTTGTTGCGAAATAAAATTAAGCTCTACTGCTTTATCTAAAAAAGCTATGAGTTCATCATAGTAATGATAGGTGTTGATTAATACAATAGGTTTTTGAATATAATTTAATTGTTTTAAAGTAATGGTTTCGAAAAGTTCTTCAAGAGTTCCAAAGCCTCCGGGAAGAATAATGAATGCAATACTTCGTTTTCGCATTTCAGCTTTTCGGTCGGGCATGTCTTTGGTTATAATAATTTCGTCGTCGGTTTCAGATGCAATACCTTCTAAATTTAAACTTTCGGGTAATATACCGGTTACCTTACCTCCATTTTCTTGAACTTTATTGGCAATAACGCCCATAAGTCCAATCTTACCTCCACCATGAACCAAATCGAATCCTTTTTTGGCAATAAGTTCGCCTAAAAGTGCCGCTTGTTGTTTATATTTATCGTCAATTGTTTCAGACGATGAACAAAAAATGCAAATGGCTTTTTTAGTATTCGACGGATAGAGTTTGGTGAACTCAAAATCCAAATTTTTAATCATGTTATCGTTTATTTTTAAAAAATTGTTTCATTAATAGGCTGGCTTTTTCAGCTTCAACATCTTTAATAATAATGGTTTTTGGATGAAATAAGCTAAGTTTTTTGGTTTCGGCTCCCATTTTTTCGTCGTGTGCTCCATAAACTACTTTCCCTATTTGGGCCCAATAACAAGCAGATGCGCACATGGGGCATGGTTCTATGGTAACATATAAAGTGCAATCATGAAGGTATTTGCCTCCCATTGCATTGGCTGCTGCTGTTATTGCTTGCATTTCGGCATGAGCTGTAACATCGTTGAGGGTCTCGGTAAGGTTGTGAGCACGTGCAATAATTTTATTGTTATGAACAATAACGGCTCCTATGGGCACTTCGTCTTTTTGAAATGCCTTTTGTGCTTCTTTGAGCGCTTCGTTCATAAAATAATGGTCGTCGAGCATAGTTTTTATGCAAATGTACAAGAAAAATTTTTAATTTTTAGATTGAAAACTACGGTTTAATATTAATTACGAAAAACTGATTTTAAACTCAGATTTAATGAGAATGGGGCTATATAGGTTTATATTTTATTCCAATTAATAACATATCGTCAACTTGAAAATATCCTTTTTTCCAATTATCGATGGTTTCTTCGATTACTTTATATTGTTCTTTCATTTGTAAATGTTGAATGGAGAGTAACATTTCTTTAAGTTGTTTATATTTAAATTTTTTACCGTCGGGTCCTCCGAATTGGTCGGCATACCCATCGCTGAACATATAAAATGTGTCGTTTGGTTGTAATTCAATAATATGTTTGGTAAATGGTTTTAATTCATCGTAAAGACCAATAGGCATTTTATCTCCTTTTATTTCTATTAGTTCTCCGTTTCTGATATGATAGAGTGGGTTATTGGCGCCTGCAAATTGTACTATGTTTTTTTCGAAGTCGAAAATACAAAGCACCATATCCATACCATCTTTTGTGTTTTTATCGCCGCTTTGATTAAGGGCATTAATGATATTCTGGCGTAGTTGGTTTAGTATAATATCGGCTTCGAGTTGTTCTTGTTTGTTTATGATTTCGTTTAGAAATGAAATACCTAATAGGCTCATAAATGCTCCTGGTACACCATGTCCAGTGCAGTCGGCAGCCGATACAATAAGCTTTTTCTCTTTAGAGGTTATAAAATAATAATCGCCGCTTACAATATCGCGTGGTCGGTTAAAAATGAAAAAGTTTTCGTAAAATAAATTTTCAATTATTTTAAGAGGAGGGAGAACGGCTTGTTGAATACGACTAGCATATTTAATACTATCGGTAATTTCTTGTTTTTGTAATGCTATTTCATCGCGTTGTTTTTCTATTTCGATTTTTTGTTGTTTTATTTCTTCGTTTTGTTTTAGGATTTCTTCATTTTTTAAACTAAGAATAATGTTGGCTTGTTTCTTTATTTTATAGTTTCGATAAATAAAGAATCCTAAAAATACGAGTAACAAAATCATAGCAATAAATAGATACATGATAAGTTGCTGCATGTGTATTTTGGCAAGCTGTTCGTTGAGTATTTGTTTTTGTTGATTTATTTTATCGTTTTGCTTATCAATTTCTTTTTGTTGATTAGCTAAAATTACCGATTTTTGATTTATTTCTTCGTTTTTAGCTTGTAAAACTTTTTCGCGTTGCTCTAATTCTTTTATTTTTTGTTTTAATAAAGTAGCATTTTTAAGAACTTGTTGTTGAATATTAAGTAAAGCTTGTTTTTGTTTTTGAATTTGCTCTAGCTGTTGGTTAATTTCTGCCTTTTGGGCTGCAATAATATTTTGTTGTTTTTCGATTTCTTGTCGTTGTTGTTGAATTTGAAGGCTTTGTTGTTCAACAATTTCTTTTTCTTTTTGAAGTTCTTTGTCGGTTTGTTTATATATAACTTCCCAGTCGGCTTTTGATTTAATGGCACCTGCTACAAATAATTCGTTAGCCGTAAAGCCGTTTTCTTGTAGTTTAGATATGTTAACTTCGTAGCTTTTACGATTGTTGACAACAATAAAGTTAATCATCGATTTGTGAAACTCATAATTTTCAGTAACAATGAGTACGTTGGGATTTGTTACGATTTTGTATATTTTATCAATGTCGTAATTTTCGTTTTTATTGAAAAATAAAAGGTTGCAATTAGGAATGGTTGTGTAGTTGTTAGAGTGCAGAATTTTCATTGGTTTATTATGAAGCAGTTTTCGTTTTTGAGCTTCAATTTTTATATGTTGAACTAAATTGGTATCGTTCGAAAGAATACAAATTTTAAAAGTATCAATTTGTTTTTCATTTGGCCATGTAACATATTTGGCAATATCGAGTAGCCATATAGATCGTGATGGGTTGTCGAATTGCTGTTGTGCAAGCAATTTAGAAGCACCAAGAATGACAACAATAAATAAAAGTTTAAGTGTTTTCAATATTTATATATTTTTTAAAATATCTCTCCTTTATACGTAATGTTTTTTAAAATGTTTTATTCCATATCAGGATGCTTAATTTTAATGGCCTTTCCTTTTTCGTCCCATTCGATGTATCGAACTATTTTTCCATCAACTGTATTCCCTTCGAATTTGGGTTTACCCGAAGCATACCATCCTCTGAAGATTCCGTTTTCAATACCATCTTTATATCGACGTTCAATCATTTTTTGTCCATTAGAATAATACCATGTTTCAATACTATCTTTAATGCCAAAGTTGAAATATCGTTCGTGTATGAGTTGTCCGTTTTCGTTGTAATATTTCCAGAGTCCATGTTCTTTATCGTTTTTTACTTCGCCATTACGTTCTATTTGTCCGTTTTCGTGATAATATGTCCAGGTACCGCTTGCTTGGCCGTCTTTGTAATATCCCTTGGCTTTTATCATGCCCGATGGGTAGAACCAAATCCATTGTCCGTTTTCTAATCCATCTTTAAATTCGCCTGTTGATACAAGTTTTTCGTTTTTATCGTAAAACCGAGAGATTCCGTTTTCGAGTCCTTGTACAAAGTTTTTTTTGGCTATTATTTTTCCTTGTTCGTTTCGTTCTATAAGAACTCCTGTAAAAGGTTGGTTTGTCGATTTTTCGTATATAAGTTCCCCATCTTTTTCATATACCTGATCTAATTCGGCCACTTGGCAAATTGCAATATGGACGAATAAAAAGAGTTGTATTACAATGCATATATGCAATAGATCGCTCATGTAAATTTTCATTCAAATATACAAAATTTATAAGAGAGATCATTGATAAGATTTAACAACAAAATATGAAAGTTAAAATAAGTCCTAAATTGTAAATATTAAGTTTAAATCGATTTATTATCTTCGATAATAGCAGTAAGCAAATCGGTCATGGCTATGCCGTAGTGTCGGGCTTGTTGAGGTACAATACTTGCTTCAGACATGCCAGGTACCGTGTTGATTTCAAGAAAATATAACATTTCGTTTCGGATAATATAATCAATTCGTACAATACCTTTACATCCTAAGAAGTCGTATATTTGTGAGGTGTATTGTTGACATAGTTCATACATAGATTTTGAAATGCGAGCGGGTGTTATTTCTTCCGACATGCCTGGTGTGTATTTGGCTTCGTAGTCGAAAAATTCTTTTTTGGGTACAATTTCGGTAATGGGAAGTACTGCCGAAAAAGAAGAGGTTTTAACAACTCCACATGAAATTTCGGTCCCCTGAATAAATTCCTCGATAATGACTTCGGTATCTTCTTTAAATGCTAATTCTATAGCAGGAGTCAAATCTTCAATTGACTTTACTTTAGAAGTGCCACAACTAGAGCCTCCATTGTTAGGTTTTACAAAGCATGGTAAACCAACATAGCGTAATATTTGTTGAGTATCGGATGTTTCATTTTTTCGTATTAAAACCGATTTGGCTAAATTGACGGGTAAATCGCGTAAGGCTAATTTACAAAAATATTTATTGAAAGTAAGTGCCGAGACTAATGATGGACATGTAGAGTGGGGAATTTGCATCATTTCTAAATATCCAGGTAAAAGACCATTTTCGCCCGGTGAACCATGAATAATAATATAAGCATAGTCGAAATGTATTTTTTCATTGTTTTGTATGATGCCAAAAAAAGATTTGTCCACTTCTATACCATTTTCATCGGGATAAAACCATCCATCGGGGCGAACTAAAACAGGAAATTCCTGATAACGATTTTTATCGATCCAATTACATATTTGTTTAGAACTTTTGACCGAAATTTCAAATTCGGACGAAAAACCTCCGTATAATACTGCAATATTTTTCATTGTCACATATTTTGAGGTTAAAAATATGATGAATTCAATAATAAATATTGACCTTAACAATAAAGTTATTAACGATGATCTTTTAATAAAAAAATTATTGTTTAATCTCTTGCTGTAAGATATTCAATAGATTTATTCCTTTAGGTAGAAAAGAAGAACCGAAAAAATAATCAATATCAAGGTATTTTTGTTGATTATTATCTTTATAATATAGGCGAACATAATATGCATCAGGATTTTCGGCACTACCAGGCACCGTTATAAATTGAATATTTTGAATGTCTTTTAAAGGAATTTCGATTTTTTTAAGCTTACCCATTATGTCAAAGTCTTGGTATATAAGAATATTATCAGAAATAGCAAGATAAATAAGTGATTTGTTTTTCCATCTTTTAATAAAATTTTTAAAAGTTGACCATCCTATAAAATAACCCATGAATGCAGAAATTATTGAAGATATTAAAATCAATAATTTTATATTTGATTCATTGTATAAAATAAAAGCAGCAATAATCATAAAAATAGCACCCAATATGCCTAAAAATGCTAACAATCCAAAAAATATAATTCCAAAAAAAGATGTTATTGAGCGTGAATTATCGTATAAAAAAAAGCGATATGATTGGTTGTTTTTATCAACCATGTTTCAAAACATTTTAGAACATGTTTTTTCGTTTTATTAAATAGGGTAGTAGCACTTGCGAAAAATCTAGATTAATATCGGCCTGTACAAAATCTATTTGATATTGGGCGCATTTTTCTTTCATGGTGTTTATGTTATGTATGGTTAGTTGCTGGTATGCCTGACGAATTTCGTTGGGATTGAGTTTGCGTTCCGATTGGGTCTCTAAATCAACAAATTTATATGGACGGTTATGGTATTCAAAATTTAATTCGTATTGATGGTCGGTAACATGAAATAGTATTACCTCGTGCTTGCGGTAACGAAGGTGTTGCAAGGCGGCGAAAAGTTCTTCGGAGGGGTTGTCGGCAAACATGTCGGAAAAAACAATCACTAGCGAACGTTTATGAGCATTTTCGGCTAAAAAGTGCAGCGAATCGGCAATATTGCTTTTCTTGGATTGGGTGGCATCGTATTTTTTTAACAGATTTTCTAATTGTCCAAAGAGGTATTGTGCATGCATTTGCGAAATTCTGGCTTGAGTTAAAATATCAGCTTTTTCATTAAAAAGCATGAGTCCCACAGCGTCGCGTTGATTTCTTAGGAGATGAATTAAACCGGCTGCTGAGATAACCGAAAAAGCCAATTTTGATACTTTTTCTACACTTTGATAGGGAAAAAGCATACTGGTAGATGTATCTATGGCTATATAACTGCGAAGATTGGTTTCTTCTTCGTACTTTTTTACGTACAGACGGTCGGTGCGAGCAAAGAGCTTCCAATCGACGTGGCGGGTGCTTTCGCCGTTGTTGTATTGACGATGTTCGGCAAATTCGACCGAAAAACCATGATAGGGGCTTTTGTGTAGTCCTGTAATAAATCCTTCGACTACAAAACGGGCAATGATTTCGAGGTGGTCGAAATGGTGCACTTGCTCTAAACGATGCAGGTATTTGTCGTTAATCATATTGCAAAAGTAAGTTTTTATTCACTAAAAACGATTGCTTCGTAGGTATAAATTTCTGCATCTTTCCATCCATCCCAGCCAATACCTGCTTTATCGCGGGCACAATGCCCTAAAAATTCTTCTAACGTCCAGCCTGTTTTATCGTAAACTTGTGGTAAGAATGTGCCACTATAACTACCTTTTTTTATGTAGATGCCATGTTTGCCTAAAATAATTTCATGTATATTATCAATTTTTTTGAGTGGAGTAAGCACAGAGATTTCAATAGTAATATCGTTTAATTCGTCGGGTTTTATAGGCTCAAATCGATAATCGCGTGTGGCCGATGCGATTGCCATTTCTTGTATTGTTTTATATAACGGACTCTGATTGTGAAACGTGCCAATACATCCTCGTAGTTCACCTTTTTTGTAAAGCGATACAAAAGCCCCCATCGGGTTAGATAGTATTGGCATATTTTCATAATCTATAGTCGGAATGGTTTTATCTTTTAAATATTGTTCAATAGTTTTTCGAGCTAATTGTAATAATTGTTTTTTTTCAGTGTCATTAAAATTTATTCCGTCATTTTGAACTGTTTCTACTGCTATGGAGGCATATCCTACTACTCGTTCTTTATCACCATAAGGTGAATTGCCGCTATTGGTATATGATATAAGTTTATATTGACATTTACCATGGTATTGAGTTAAATATAACAATGCGGCGATAGGATATTTACCGCATGCACGTGTATATAGATTATCGTAATGGTTTTTGTTTTTAATAACAGTCTTATATTTTTCGATATCATTGGCAATAATAGCTTCAATGGTTTCGCTATCTACTTTTAAAGCAATATCATATGTAGGATAATGCGATAAGTCGCTGCTAATGACAAAAAGATTTCTATTATTAAAATAAGGCAAAAGTGCTTCAGCTATTGCTCTACAATCAGAATATTGATCTGTTGTTAGTAAAATAGGTACAATGGGCATCTTATTTTGAAAATGTACTTGTATAAAGGGTAATTGAACTTCAATAGAATGTTCGAGTTCATGGGCGTTGTTGTTCTCGTGGAATAGATGAGGATATTTATCAATAAGTGCTTGAGATAATTCGCGATTTACAATAACTTCGCCTAAGGGAGTTTCATAATTACCGCTAAGATATAATGCTGCTCCCGATTCGAGTACATGATGACTAGGAGCTAAAATAAAAATATTATCAAACAATTCATTAGGGTTTATTTGAGCAAAAGCATGGGCAGCTGTTTGTCCACTAAAAACATATCCTGCATGTGGTGAAATAATAGCCAAAGGACGATTTGACAATTTATTTGAATGAGCTAAAAAATTTTTAATATCTCTTATTAAAGCCTCTGGATTTTTTTCGTAAAATCTTCCAGAAAATGAAGATGGACGGTTTTTCATAGTAATAATTTGGTTATAAGCTGATGGTATTAAAAGGTTGAGTAAAAATATCGTATTCCATATATAGACATATACATGCTTCACAAAATTTTTAACAAATATACATCAAATATTTTTTTATAAACAAGGCTAAAATATGTAAGGTCGTTAATAACATATTGTATGGCTTAATAACAGTATGACTATATAATTATTTATTTATCTTTGTGCTAAATTTATGCTTGTGAAAAGAGTTCTTGCTGTTGTTAATCCAATTGCAGGTAAAAAGAAAAAAATCAGACCTGAGGATATTGTTTCCAAAATACTAGCTGGTAAAGTAGAGATAGAATGGTTGTATTGGACATCGCCATTGATGGATATTGGTAAAGCGCTTGTAACTCAACTCGAGCAGTCGCATTTCGATGTAGTGGTTGTTTTTGGAGGCGATGGTACTGTTAATCGTGTAGCTCAAGTATTAATGTATAGACCCGAAGCTCTTTGTATTATTCCTATGGGTTCTGGAAATGGTTTAGCAAGGCATTTACATATCCCTATGAATTACGAAAAAGCATTGCAATTGGTTTTGAATGGTTATATAAAAACTATTGATGGAGCTAAAATGAATGAGATTATATATTTTTGTACAGCAGGCTTGGGATTTGATGCATGGATAGCCTATAAATTTGCACATGCAGGTACCAGGGGGCTAATGACTTATGTAAAAATGGTGCTTAACGAATTCTTTAAGTATCAATCTAAATCCTATCAATTAAAATTTAATCAAGACCAAAGACAATTAAAAGCTTTTTTTATTACCGTAGCCAATGCTAATCAGTGGGGGAATAATGTAAAAGTTGCACCCCAAGCAAAAATTGACGATGGCCAATTAGAAGTTACTATCCTTAAGCCTTTTAAATGGATAGAATTACCATTGCTATTGATAAGCTTGTTTTTTAATCGATTTCACCGTTCTTTTAAGGTTTATAGTATTAGTGCAAGTCAGTTTCAGATAGTTACAAACGAACCTGAAAATTATGCGCATTTCGATGGTGAGCCTCTAATAATAGAACCCAATATTCATTTTATTTGCTTGCCAAATGCATTAAAAGTGTGTGTGCCCAAAGAATAGGTTGATAAGATAAAAAATTGTATTTATTCAAAGTTACAAATAATAAACTATTTAATGAGTTCTAAACCTTCTTTGGCTGATGCATCGTTGGGCGATAATAATAATACCTTATTGAATAAAACTTTGGCTTCGCGAAGTTTTCCTAATTTAAAATTGGTCCAAGCATACATTAATAAGCCATCATACGAAAATGGATATAAGTTTACTACTTTTTCAAAGTAGCTATAAGCTTGTGTGTATTGTTCTTTACCATAATATATAAGACCTACTCGGTACAGTACAGTAGTATTAAAAGGATTTGTTTTTAAAATATCGAGGTAGGTTTTTAATACACTATCCCAATTCCCAGCTGATGAAGCAGGTAAAACATAACCCATTCGTGCTTCTTCGCTTAATGGTTGTAATTGTATTGCTTTTTGATAATAAGACATCGATTCGGTAAAATTGCCCGATGCATAATTAAGCCACCCTAATCGTAGATTAATTTCGTACGAATCTGCACTGTAAAGATCTTTAATTTCTTTGATGGCTTGAGAGTATTCACCTTTGTTTTCGTAAGTGTAGCTGTTTTTAAACGCTTCTTGCAATTTTTCTTGACTGGTTTGAGCGTTTAAGCTAAAACTTATAGCTATTAAAGCTATCCATGCATACTTTTTTAAAATTTCCATAGAATTCCTCCTGTGATTATTTGGTTATTGAATTTATATGTTTCAAAAAAATCTTTATATCTAATTTGTCCTTGTTTTGAAAAACCGTCAAATCCTACAAAAGTATTTGTAAATGAGCTTATTTGATAGATATAGGCGGCTTGCAAAGTTAAATGACGATTAAAAGAAATGCTTAGGTGTGGAGATATTTTTGTTTGAATAATGTAAGGAGTATTGTAAACAATGCTGCCATCGAGATTGGTAATATTTTGTATTTTACCAAGGTCAAAATTTACACTTAGAGTTATTTTTTTTAACAGAATAGCACCTAATTGTTGTTCATAGTACCCATCAAAATCTTTGTGAGATAAATTAATGGATGCAAGCACATTCGATTTTCCAAAAAGGTAGGAGTTAAAGTGATAAAAAAAGCCTAAACCACCTGTAAAAACATTATGATCGATGATTTTTGAAATATTAAGCATGTAAGTAAATGAAGACTTGGAAGCATAACGTGTTTTTTGAATTCCAAAAATATAGTTAAATATATAATATCGAATCGGTTCAATTTTATAGTTGTAAGTAGTTATAGGTGGGAAAGGTGGAGGAGCGATTACTGCATTTAAGTATTGATATTGAAATTTATCGGCATTTAAGATTGATAAATGAGTAAAAAAACTAACAACTTTGTTCTGGTTCCAGTTTGAAAATGAGCTAAAATAATGTTTTTCAAATAAATGAAAATCGCTTTCGTGCTTTATACTGTTATCGAAAAAGAGTTGTTGATAGCTGTTAACCTTGAAATATGAAAACTGTTGTTGCCACGACCATTTTTGTGAAAGATTAAGCGAAGTATTGATTCCATAAGAAATAAAAGGACCGCTAAGTTCTTTTTCTAATCGATAATTATTGGGCTCTGAGGGAGGTTTATTCGTTATTTTTATTGAGTTCCAGTTGTCGAATTGAGCTAAATTCATTTCAATACCAAACAGGTCAATAAAATGGGGTTGGGTTAAGCCGTTTTTTTTAACTGAAGCATGATTCATTTCTTTAGTAAAGTAATAGGCTTTGCGTATTTGCCCGCTGTATAGGTACGAATAATAGATATATTCGTTGACAATATCGTTTGAATTATATTCCTTCGCTTTAAAAAAATGCTCTAACGCTTGCGAATATTGTTTTAAAGAATAGTAAGCAATCCCTATTCGCATTCTTAGATAATAATAATCTATCCCTTGATTAATTGCATTTTTGCCATGAAAAATGACACTATCCCATTGGTTTTGATTGTATAAACGGTAGGTTAGGGTATCATAATATAAAAATGTTTGTTGCGAGTAAATTTTTATTGATATAAATATAAACAAAAATATAACCATTATCTTTCTATTCATAACGCCCTTTGTTTATTATTTTTATGTAATTTGATTTGTTTTTTTGTTTTAATGCTATTGCTTGAATGCCATTATTATCAATAAAAATACGTGTATCGATAGAGTTTATTTTTTTGTTTAATATTTGAAATTGAATAATACCATTAAGTTGAATTTCGTTCATTTGATGATAGGATTGGTTTATATTAAGCCTATACGAGGCTTTGATGAATTGAAAGAAAGGGGAAACCAAATCATGTAGAAACAAATGTGTAAATTTAAAAATATGATGTAAAGGAAATTCATCGTTTACTACATAATTTTTTATTGAAGAAAACTCAATGTGATAACACGAGAGATAAAACAAATATAAAGGGCTTTTTTTATTACCAGAAAAAGAGTTAAAGTAAAAACTTAATCCATCGTTATAAAAATATGCATATGAATTAGTTGTGTGGCAATATAAGTATGAATTGTTTAATGAATCTGTAAATATTTCCCAGCGATAAGTTAAGGTTTTATTTTTGATTGTTTGTATCACGTCGAATTGTTGTCCTGGTATAAAATGAAAGGCTTTAAAAAGAAGTTGGTTTATATTGGGGTTTTCAACTACATCGTTTTCTTGTGGTATAGAAAAGGTTTTAAGCTCTTTATCGGAATTTATTTTTAATAAATAGCGTGCAATAGGGTATTCAATTGTATAGCTTCCTACATAAGGAAAAGGCTGAAGTTGAAAATGTAAATGTGGCTCGGGCGATCGTCCGCTGTTACCTACTTGTGCAATGGGTTGTCCTTGCTTTACAAATTCGCCTTCGTGTACCTTAATGCTTCCTGCTTTTAAATGACTTAATTGTGAATATAGGTATTCGCTATGCTTTATTACAACAGTGTTACCCCAGTTGTTAATGGTATTTACATCGCCAATAGAATTATCTTCAATATTATCAATCACTTTTATAACAGTGCCATAACCAGGCGAAATAACTAATTTGTTGTAACAATAATAATCTTCGAGTTGATTTCCTTGTCCTTTATAAGTTTTATTATTATAAGTTATAACAAAATCAAGTGCGTGTTTATACTGGTCTTTATGTGTTATGCTACCATCATAACCCTGCGAAACTGTCCATTCGCCCCAGAAAGGTAAGAGTATTTGATTTTTTTGAAAACTTTTGCCAAAACGTTTTTTAAAATTTAAATAACTATATAAATTTTTTTCAGGCATAAATTCTTGAATTACAGTTTCAATAAGTTTTTTACGAGGATTTAACCGAAAGTAAAGAACGTATAAAAACATAATGACTATGAGATTAAAGGGTAAAGAATATACCGATAATTGCCAACTCGATAAAAAGTTAGTAAAACCAATTGTAATTAATACAACAATGGGCGAGAGAACAACAATCCAAATATATGAAAAAATACTTGGAACAATATAAAAGCCACCTAAAGCGATAGCAGTTAATATAAAATTAAATCCGACGTAATAAGTTGACATTTGAAGTGTATCCATTCCCATTATGTGCATAAACCCCCATGCTGTAATAAAACCTAAAACAGAAAGACTTGCGGCAATTCTCGAAAAAATTAAAAGTCCAATGAAAATAAACATTCCAGCAAATGCATTATCCTGAAAAAAAATTGAACCAAGCGAAATAAAAAAATATTTTACTATGCTTGGTAGCCATATATTATTAAAAGAATCATATAAATAAACTGCCTTTATACCACTAAATGCAAATAAATTATTTAACAAATAAATTCCTCGATCAGATATGGTTAAGAAGTTAAAATTTCTAGTTGATAATTCTACTAGCCAAAATGCAAATAAGAAAGGAAAACTAAGTACAGGCAGCCGATATTTTGATAGAATTCCCTCCAAAGAAACTTGAATTAATAAAGTTAAAAAACTTGCGAATACAACGAGAATAAATAAATACACGTCCCATTCGTAATATGATCCTAATCCAAGTCCTACAAGTAAAGCATTGTAACCATAATAACCAGTTTTTATTTTTTCGCTAGAAAGAGACACTATTTTGGCAAATACTAATGCCGATAATGCACAAATAGCTCCTACTATTCCTAATGTTGGAAAAATAAAAGTAATAACAATGAGAAATAACGAAAAAGTATAACTTTTAGAAAAGAAAACTTGAGGATAGCTTAATAATAATCCACCCCCAAGTTCTTTAATAATATTTCGAAAAGTATTCATTTAAAATGTTTATTTTTTTAAATGTTCGGGTATGCGTTCGTTGTATTTGAAAGTTTCTGCATTTTCTTTTTCGCGAATAATATGAATATTTTTATTTGTATCGATGAGTACTACATTGGGGCGATACATAATAAATTGCATCCACTGAGTCATATTATAAGCACCGATACGGCTTATTACAAAATGATCGCCTTTTTTCATAGGTGGCAACTGAACGTATTCACGCAATACATCGATATTCATGCAAAGAGGACCGTAAACAATGGTTTCTTCAGTATAATGGCTAAAATCTTGTGCGGGTGTAATTTTATAATCATACCAAAAAGCTGTAAACAATAAATTAACACCAACATCGGTGATTAAAGCATTTTTGCCATCGGGAAGGCGTTTGGTAGCGTGTATGGTTCCTAAAAGGTATCCAGCATCGTCAATTAAGGCTCTGCCTGTTTCGAGAATGAGAGTGGGCAAGTGTTCGAAGGGTATTTCGCTGTTAATAAGTATGCTTGTAATCGCATCGGCATATTGGTCAAAGCTTGGACAAGTGTCAGTTCCAGGTAAATAAGCTCCTTTAAGTGTGTTTTTAGAAGCAAAGCCACCTCCTAAATCAATGTATGAAAGCGCTTTTTTAAACTTTTTTTCGATAGCTAAAAATAAATCAACAAGTTTTCTGGTCGCATTGGCATATGCCCAAGGTACCATAATGTAAGTACCAATATGGCAATGTAAACCAACTAAGTCCATTTTATCTTGAATCATTATTCGTTGAATTGCCTCCCAGGCTTCACCATTTTCGTAGTTAAAACCAAAACGCGACCATTGGGGATAAATGCCAGTGTCCATATTTACGCGGATAGCCACTTGTGGGCGTTTTTGGCATGTCTGAATGATATCCAAAAGCATATAAAATTCATCGAAATGGTCGATGTGAATCAAACTTCCGTTATTTACTGCTTTCAACAAATCTTCTTTTGTTTTGTAAGGACCATTAAAAATAATTTGATTGCCAGGTACATTATTTTGTATTGCTTTTTCGTATTCGAAGCCAGAAACAACTTCAGCCCATGAGCCTTCTTGATGAAAAATTTTACAAACTGCATCTAAATAATTGGTTTTATAAGACCACGCAAATTGAACCTTGGGATATCGGGTTGAAAATGCTTTATAGGCTTCATGATATGTTTCGCGAATAGTTTTCTCTGAAATAACATAAAGCGGACTACCATATTTTTCGATTAATTCTTTAACAGCAACGCCATCAATCTCTTTTATAGGGTAATATTCGCTTCGCATTCCAAATTTATTGGGCATACCAACCTGAACTTTTTTTATAACAGGGCGTTCAAATATTTTCTTTTCCATATTGTTAAATTTTATGATTTACAAATTATTATAATTCTCCTAAACTCGATAATGATTGAAATTGTTCAATGGGAACAATCATATCCCAAGAATAACGGATAAACATTTTACCCACATCATAGCTTTTAAAAGGTTCAATAGGTATATTCATAGCAAGTTTTACAAGAGCTTCGGGTAAATTTTGACCTACACCTACTGCAAGGTAAACCCATGCAGGAATACGTGGGTTGATTTCTACTAAATAATATTTATTATCATTGGTTTTAATCATTTCGAGTTCCATTCCACCACGCCACTTGGTTTTTTCTATAATGTGGTGAGTAATTTTTAGAAGTTCTTCGTCGTCTATTGAAATACCACTCCATGCTTTCCCTTTATCCGTGATATAAAGCTTACGCATAGGAACTGCTCCAATGGTATTGCCTTTGCCATCGCCCAATGCAATAACATTGACTTCGGTTCCGCGAATAAATTCCTGAATAATAATAGGCACACCCCATTTAGATGCTATTTTGTTAAAATACATAACCGCTTGTTCGGCATTAAAAGCAACATGGGCATCATAAAACTTCCCTTTAACTAAAAATGGATATGAAAATTCTTTTTCTAATGTAAAAATATCATTAGTAGAAGTTATATTCTTGGAACGAGGTACAAGTACATCGTATTTTTTTCCGTATTCATATAGGTTTGCTTTATGTCGTTCTTCAAATTGTTCTAAGGTAGGTAAAAACACCGAAATTCCTTTTTCTTTAAGTCGTTTTTCGGAGGTTATAAAGGCATACAATTCCGCATCAAAATTTGGTATAATAACGTCTATTTTTTCACGCTCATGTATATATTCGATGCGTTGAATAAGATTATCGCTACCAGTACTAGGATAAGGAACTTGGTAAATTTTATCGGCTAGGTTGTGCATATAAATACCGGGCTCTAAATTCTCGTATGCCAACCCAATAATTTTACAATCAAAATCTTTTGATTCTTTTAATGCACGTATTACGGGTACACCTGGGCCTGGATTATCGGTCGCATTTAAACCCGAAACAGCTATCGTTAATTTATTCTTGTTCATCTTCAACTAAATTAAAATATCGTAACATTGAGATAAAATCAAGGTAAGAACGTTCAAAATTGGCTTCGTCAACTTCAAAATGTTCGAGAAAGTATTTTTTTATTTCCTCATCGCTTTTTTGCTGATTAAGCATTTGAATAATTTCAGCACCTTCATTATTGGTAGAATAACTTTCGCCCGTAGTTGGGTCAAAAATAAAACCATTTTCGCTAATGGCTAATTTTCGTTTGAGTCTCATAATAAATTTGTTTTTATGCAAAGATAAATTAAGTATTTTCTTTTTTCGTTATAAAATTTTGTAAAAATGGTACAACTTTTTTATATATAGATTCTTGTATTATTAGAATCTTATTATTTTACTTGTTTGTAATTTCACTTAAAAATCGTCATCTTTGCAAAAAAAAAGTGTATGAGTTTTATAGAATTAAGCGAACAAGAAATAATTCGTCGTCAGGCATTAGACGAAATGCGTCAGTTAGGAATAAATCCTTATCCCAACGAGCCTTTTGAAGTAAATTGCAAAACGACAGAAATTTTAGAGAAATATGACGATTCTATAAAAAACTTTCAAAATGTTAGCATTGCAGGGCGTATTATGTCTAAACGAATAATGGGAAGTGCCTCATTTGCCGAATTACAAGATGAACATGGTCGCATCCAATTATATTTAAATAGAGACGAAATTTGCCCAGGCGAAGATAAAACCAAATACAATATTCTTTTTAAGAAACTTTCTGATATTGGCGATATAGTTGGTGTTACCGGTTATGTTTTTATTACTAAAATGGGCGAAATTTCTATTCATGTAAAAACATATAAAATGTTGAGTAAATGTCTTCGTCCATTACCCATTGTTAAAGAAAAAGATGGAGTCATTTACGATGCTTTTACCGACCCCGAGCAACGTTATCGTAATCGAAGTCTTGATTTAATTGTTAATCCGCAAAATAAACAGATTTTTATTAAACGAACAAAGTTGGTGAATACCATGCGTTCGTTTTTAAACGAAAAAGGTTATTGGGAGGTTGAAACACCAATTCTACAACCTATTTATGGAGGCGCCGCAGCACGTCCTTTTAAGACACATCACAATGCACTCGATATGACATTATACTTGCGTATTGCTAATGAGTTATATTTAAAGCGTTTGATAGTTGGCGGCTTTGATGGGGTATATGAGTTTTCAAAAGATTTTCGCAACGAGGGTATGGATCGTTTTCATAACCCCGAATTTACTCAAATGGAACTTTATGTAGCCTACAAAGATTATTACTGGATGATGGATTTGGTAGAAGAAATGGTTGAGCGCATTGCTTTAGAACTTCATGGCACTACAAAAGTAAAAGTAGGAGATAATGAAATTGATTTTAAGCGTCCTTGGAAACGATTTACTATGTTTGAGGCCATTAAACATTTTACAGGTATCGATATAAGTCAAATGAACGAAGATGAATTGCGTCAAACAGCTCAAAAGCTTAATGTCGAAGTAGATGCCACAATGGGAAAAGGCAAGCTTATCGATGCTATTTTCGGAGATAAATGTGAACCCAATCTCATTCAACCTACCTTCATCATGGATTATCCTATTGAGATGTCGCCGCTTGCTAAAAAACATCGTTCCATTCCCGGTTTGGTTGAACGATTTGAGGCTATTTGTAACGGTAAAGAAATTTGCAATGCTTATACTGAGTTAAACGACCCTATTGATCAGCGTTACCGTTTCGAAGAACAACTTTTATTGGCCAAAAGAGGCGACGAAGAAGCTATGATGCTCGATGAAGATTTCTTAAAAGCCTTAGAATATGGTATGCCTCCAACAGCTGGTTTGGGTATTGGTATCGACCGTTTAACTATGATAATGACCAACCAGCCTTCTATTCAAGAAGTATTGTTTTTCCCTCAAATGCGTCCTGAAAAACGCTTACAAATAGATGAACCTGAAAAATATGTTGAACTTGGAATACCAGAAGTTTGGGTACCTGTTATTCAAAAAGCGGGTTATTTAAAAGTTGAAATACTTAAACAAGTAAACCCTAATAAACTTCATCAAGAATTGTGTGGACTTAATAAAAAACACAAATTAGGCTTACAAAATCCTACGATTGATGAGGTAAAAAAATGGGTTGAACAATAAAAAACTATAAACTTAAATTTTCTGCAACGATCTCTGCTATATCTTTAACCTGAACTTCTTCTTCCTTGTTTAAGTTTTTAAGTCCATCGGTTAGCATGGTAATGCAAAAGGGGCAAGCTGTAACAATGTTTTTAGTATTGGTTTCAAGGGCTTGTTCGGCTCTTAGCGTACATATTTCTTTTGTGCCTGGTTCCGATTCTTTGAAAAATTGAGCACCACCGGCTCCACAACATAGAGCGAAACTTTTATTGCGTTTCATTTCGTTTATGCTATAACCCATATTTTTTAAAATATTGCGGGGTGCATCGTATATTTTATTAGCACGTCCTAAATAGCAAGGATCGTGATAGGTAGTTGTGTTGTTATTTGCTTTTATAGTTGGAATAATGCCTTTTTGCATCAAATTATTTAAAAACTCAGTATAGTGAATAACTTCGCATGTTGAGCCTAAATCGGGATATTCGTTTTTGAGTGTATTGTAGCAATGTGGGCAAGTTGTTAAAATTTTCTTAACCTCGTATTGCTTAAAAAGTTGTATATTTTGCAAGGCTTGCATCTGAAACAACATTTCGTTGCCGGCACGTCGAGCAGGGTCGCCGGTACAGCTTTCTTCATGACCAAGAACAGCAAAGTCTATTTGAGCATAATTGAGAATTTTGGCAAAAGCTCGGGCTACTTTCTTGTATCGAAAATCGTATGCACCAGCACAGCCTACCCAATATAAATATTCCGGTTTGTGTCCCTGAGCATAAATCTCGCTCATTATGGGAACTTGAAAAGATTTTTCTGTCATTCGTTAATCCAATTTAAACGTTCGGTTGGTGAATATTGCCAAGGAGCACCATTATTTTCTATGTTTGCAAAAATGGCTTGTAAGCCTCCTTGAGCCTTTCCTTCTTCTAATACTAAATATCGGCGTAGGTCAATGATTATTTGAGGATGATATATGTTTACGGGGCATTCTTGGGCACAAGCGTTACAAAGTGTACATGCCCATAATTCTTCAAGGCTGATATAATCGTTTAGGTATGATTTCCCGTCGCTATAGTTTTTATTTTTAATCAAATACGGAGCTTTCTCGTTCATGCGAGCACGTAAGTCCATCATAAGTTTACGAGGTGAGAGTTTTCGACCCGTTTGAGCAGCTGGACATACCGATGTACAGCGACCACATTGTGTACAAGTGAGCGAATCCATGTAAGTTTTCCATGTTACATCTTCACAGTCTTTTATGCCAAAACGAACTGGCTCAGTATTTTCTTGTGGTTCATAAGCAGTTTCGGGATTCATCATCAATTGTAGTTCTTTGGTAATGCTTTCCATGGTGTTTAGTTTACCAAGGGGTTCTATACGGCTTAGGAAAACATTAGGTATAGACATGAAAATATGGAAATGTTTAGAATAGGGTAATATATTGGCAAAAATAAATATCAATTCGATGTGCGTCCACCAGAAAAAGGTGTAAAGACCTTCGGCTTTACAAGGACAAATAGGAAGAATATGCGCAATTAAATTACTTACAGGGTAAGAATTTTCAGGATTTAGAATGGCTTCCATGCTATTCATACCCAAGAGCGAAAACATAAGTAAAAAAATGAGCGAAAGAGCTAAAAAAGCATCTTTATGCGCTTTGGGAGTCATTTCTTGACCATCGAAACGCTTAACTTTGTGCGATATTCTACGAGCAATAAATATCAATATGGCAATGGCTATTAAAAAAGCAAATATATCGCCAAATCCCATGATTATATCATAAAAAACACCTAATACTTTGAGCGATTTGTGAATGCCAAAAACGCCATCAATTACCATTTCAATACTTCCGAAGATGATAACTAAGAAACCCCAAAAAACAATTGCATGTAAAAAACCAGCAAATGGAAAACGAAAAATTTTTGTTTGACCCAAAGCAATTTTTAATACCAAACTAATCCGTTTGCCCCAATTGCCGATAGGATATTTTTTAGTTAGTTTAAAGAACTGTGCTAATCTATATATGGAGAATAAAAAAACTCCAACAGTGATAATTAGCGTAATAATAAAAATTACTTGTGATATACTCATCGTTTTTTTATTTGAATTGCAAAAATAGGTGAATAAACAGAATGAAAAAATTGCTATAAAACATAAATGCAAAATGTTATATCTGTTTCATATAAAATGTTTTTTATTGGTTTTAAATTACCTCTTATTATTGATGTTTATTTATATAGTTAAAGTTATATATACAGAATCAATAAATATTTGTACATTTGAAGCATGACTGGCAGTGCAACAATAGAAAAAAAACGCTTGTGGTTAAGCATGTTCATTCCTTTGTTGTTTGTTTTTTTGTTATGGCTTATTGCATTGATTCAATATTTTTTTGAAATAGATTTAGGTCATTGGGGTGTTTTTCCGTTGCATGCAAAAGGGTTGCCGGGAATTTTATTATCTCCTATGATTCATGGAAATTTCGAACATTTAAGTTCCAATTCGTTACCTTTATTGATATTAGGAACTATGTTGTTTTACTTTTATCCTAAATCGGCATTGAAAGTTTTTTTGTTACTCTACTTTGTTACAGGTGTTTGGGTTTGGTTTGGAGCACGACCCGCTTATCATATTGGCTCAAGTGGAATTGTTTACGGGTTGGCATCGTTTATTTTTACTTGTGGTGCTTTGCTTAAAAACATACGTCTAATGGCGGTTTCGTTATTAGTCGTTTTTTTATACGGTGGACTTATATGGGGATTATTTCCAATTGACTGGCGTATATCTTGGGAGTCGCACTTATCGGGGTTTGTATTAGGTATCATATTAGCAATTTTATACAAAAACGAGAATCGTTATCCCGAAAATGAGCCAGAATGGATGCAAGAAGATGAAAATGAAGATGAGTCGAACGATGAAATTCCCTACTGGAAAAATGAAGATACTACCAATATCGCCTAAAACTTAAAAATAGAGTCGTATTGTACGGATAATCTTTTATTAGATATGATAGGGGATTGGCGAAATTAAAATGAAGAATATTATGGGTATTAAATCTGAATTCAGCATAAATAAAAGGGCTTAGCGAATTATAGCCACCGTATGAACTACCTATTGCAAACTTTATTTTGGAGTTTATTTTTATTGATTGTGAAATAAAAAACTCAGGGCTTTTTTGTTTGGTATGAAATTGATACGATAAGCCCAACTGAAGATCGCTGAAAATTTTATGCTCAAACAAATGATGTATAGAAAACATCATGGTTTCAGGTAGGGTTAATACAGAAGAATTAGTGTCCATGTGATTGTTGTATAATTGACTAAGGCTATCGTTTGATAATATACCCGCGTTGTATTGTGGATTGCTTATAATATTGTCAATTTGTATTCCTTCGTAATGTACCATCGTATCAATGGTTGCATGATACGATTGGTTGATTAGAAAAGCCACGCCTAATTGTTTAACTTGAAACGAAAATAGCGTGTGCGATGATTTATTATATAATGAAATACCCGCATTAAACGAAATTCCCGGTGTGTCAAAAGAGTGGTTGTTTTTGGCTTGATAGGTTCCACGTAGTTTAAAATTTATGTAAGAGCCATCATCGGCTGTATAAAGCGAAGCATTGGGGATGTATAAATATTGAATGTCTTTAAATGCATGAACATTAAAATCGAAAATGGCTTTGGTAATAGTGTTTTCATCTTCAAAAACTTTGTATAAACCCAAACTTAGGGTTCCATAGTCGTAATATTGAAAAAGACTCTGGGATAAGTCAGCATCTTTTCCGGCAAACATTTTATTACCGAATGCTATGATATTAAACAAATCATTATTAAAGGCAGAAGTAAACAGTTGCTTGTAAGAAATACCAACATGGTAGCCCGTTTTTTCCATACTCAATAAACTATCGGGCATATGGTAGAAAGAAATTTCTTCGTTTAAGTTGTAAAAAAGATAATTGTAAGCTTTTAAAGGATTTGATGTTTTTAAATCGTCCGATAAATATTGACTTTGATTGACTGCCTGAATAAATTTTTTATTAAAACCATTGGTTTGAGTAGTGTATAACGAGTTAAAACAAACAGAATAGCCTATGGTGTCTGTTGTTTCTATTAGCGAGTTTTGTCCCCAAGTGTTTTGTGCAATCAGTTTAGTAGAAATCAGAAATATCAATATAAAAAATAGTTGTCTCATTTTTGGATGTGATAATTAAAGTCGCCTATAAGCTTAAAATTCACCGTATAATAATCGTATATTTTTATGTGCGATGAAATCGGTTTGGTGTTGAAATTAGCTTTAAAAACAAGATATTTAGCATTAAAAAAGTGTTGTAATTTAAGATTAGAGAGAGGAATGGTGTTTTTATCGGCTCTTGGTACATTAACTTTATGAGTTGTGGGGCTTATAGTGCCAGCATGAATGTTAATGGGTGTGGTATGGAGTGAATCGTAAAGCTCTTTATTTTCGTTTAGCATGTATATAGTTACATTCATATCAATGGGAAAATAATTGTTCGATTGAAGAACGATGTTGCCATAATTTATTTGGTCTATTTTAACACTCGAAAAATTTGGAATAACAGTATCGCAAAGAACTAAGTTTTCTGCATAGAACGACAGCGGAACTTCGGCATTGAGTTTTAACTTTAATTGGTCTCCGTAATAAACAAAATCATTGGCTGTAGCCGGTGATGGAAGTGATTGCCCTTCGTTCATTTTTATGCGAAATGAATAAGCAAGTTGATTCGGTAGGATACTGATTAAGTCTTGAATATTTGAATTTTGGCTGTTAACACTAAAAGAGCTTGTGGCAGGCACTACATCTACGTTGGTCGTCATGGGGTTTGTTGGTTTTATAAGCATAAAGGGCATTTGCAGAACTGTTCCCTGAAGTAACACATCGCTATTGTTTTGTGTGTTTTTAGCTCTAAGTTGCTGAATATAGGCATGTGCGTTTGTCCCAATTTGATTTTCAATACTCAACGAAAAGTTAGCTTGTTGAAAATGCAAATTTTGAACTTGCAGATTTTTAATAAAATTATAAGCTATGATAGAATCGAACGTAACTTCTTTATATCCAAAAAAACCTTTGATATAATCGGGAACCACATGTTCGAATTTACAAATAGCTGTAATGCTATCGTTTTTTGTAAGTGTAATAAATTCTCCTGTAGAATCAATGCTTGCTCTAAGATTATAATACAAGGCGTTAACAGTGTCAACATCAATTTGATTGTTATTGTTTAAATCGCCTTGAACAACTTCAAATTCGTGCAGACCTCTGAATTTTACTTCATAACCAGTAAAATCGGCAACAGCAGAACTGTGCGATAAATGAATGCCATCGGAAGCCGGAATAGTAACGTTCATTGTAAAAGGTTGTCCATTTTTTTGTGCAGCCGGAAGCGAAAAGTTAATGTGAATATTTTGTTTAATGGTGTTGTAAAAATCGAGCTTTAAATTACCTTGTTTAATCCATGCTTCCGTTATTTGAACACTATCAGGAATGTTTAAAATAAGGTTTTGGTTGTATTTTAATATTTCTTGAGATGGGAAACGAGCTACTGCCGAATCTATTTGCAAGTCTTTAATGGTAATGGTTGCTGTTGTCGATTGGCTTGTATCAATCGTTATAGGAATGCTCGATCCGGGCGATGAAACCGTAATGGATGCCATTAATAAGCTGTCTAACACAATATTGCTTAAGGTAGCAGTTCGTGTTTGCTGTGTTTGTGGAGCAATAAGTGTAAAACCATCGTTAATCAGCACTTCTTGAGTACTTTGTTTTTTTAATTCAAATTGTATGTTGCTAAGTGGAACCGGTAATTGATTGTTAATAGTGATTTCGAGTGTTGCTTGACGAATATAAATATATTTGAAATAATTGCCTGTATTGATTTCGATGGTGTCAAAATGATAAGGTCCAAACGATTGAATGGCAGTTGGCTGACCTGTATTATGAGCTGTCATAATAGTGGTATAAATGGTACTCGATGGTCCGTTGTCTTCCTTATCTTTATTGGCAATATCACCCATTGATACCCTATAATTAAAGCTATAAGGATTTAGGGCAATTTTATTTAAGCTAACCGTATATTGATAACTTGTGTCGGGAATTTTAACGATGGTATCTAAAATAAGTGAAGCTAAATCGGTTTGATATACTAACGAAATGGAGCTATCAGCATTTACTTGGCAAATGCTATCGGCAATAAGATGATGAATATCAATATTTGAAAAAGCCAAGGGTAAAAGCATATCGGTATCCCACGAGGGTTTTAGTTCTTCTTTCTTACAAGACGACAAGAAAAATAGAATAATAAAGAAAAATATGGTGTTTTTCATCTTTAACAATGACGATATTTTAGTTCTCAATGGTTGCATTATACCGGGCATGCGTTCGATATCTTTAAAACGAAAATTGAGGGGTATTCGCTCATAATCTGTTTCATTTTATCCGATAAAAAGGGGAGTATATCGTCGTATTTTCCATAAATAAGAGTGCTCATCGGTTGAACAGAAATTTTAAACAGCTTCGATTCATTCAGCATGTCTATAAATTTTTTAATGGCTTGATGTGAGTTTGAATCAAGCGGATAATAGCTTATTTCAAGGCTGATGTTCATAACATTTTTGTTTTTTGAATGGCAACTCCTAAGAAAGCTCCTTCTTCGCCTTGTTCTTTTAAACGGAAAAATTCGTCAAAATAGACGGTCTCTTTTATGATAGGTTCACCCCATATGCTTAATAATGAGTATAGTTCTTCTTTGGTAAAAAAATGAGCGTCTTTAAAAGTAGGATCGTTAGCTTTGTTTTTACCTAATGGCGAATGGAGATTTAGACAACCTAAAATAAGCCAACCATCGTGTTTCAATACACGAAACATTTCGTTAATAGCCGATTCTATGTTATTTACAAATTCGAGCATAGTAATACTGGCAACTACATCGAATTGTTCGTTATGGAATGGTAGGTTTTGTACATCAGCTTTAACGAACTTTGTACGTTTAATTTTTTTAATTTGGGCTATTTCGAGCATTGCATCCGAAATATCAACAGCAGTTATGTCGTAGCCTAATTCCGAAAAGTATGCAGTCCAATGTCCGGTTCCACAGCCTACTTCGAGAAATGTTGAGCCTTGATTGGGCAAGCATAGTAAGCTTTTTATTAAATTCTTTTCTAGAATATCTATTTTTTTACCTAATTCTGTTTGGTAATAGCTATCGTATTGTTGAGCTATTTCTTTATTTTCAAAAATGTTCATTGAAATAAAAATTGTTGGTAAATATAACGATGTTTTTAATAATTTTTATCATCTATAATAAACATACATTAACAATGTGTATTTGTTTATTAAAACAAATTAACATTTGATAAACGAAACAAATTTAATATTTTGCCGTATAAACAAATAAAAAAAGCTATATGCGTCCCTAACACAACCATAGTATTAAAAATAGTTCAAGTTTTAGTAATTTGCTTAATACAGAGTTCTTTATTGTTTTCTCAAAACTCCAATCGTTCTTACAAAATCACTTTTTCTGACACTATACCAGGATTTACCTCCATTCAAGCCAAAGGTAATGTTGTTATTTCTATTCGTCAGGATAATTATTTTAGCATAACTTTCAAGGGTAGTCGAAACATTTTAAAAGATGTTTTTAGCAGTGTAAAGGTTAATAATCATTGTTTAAATATCGATGCTACTAAATTATTCGAAAATGAACGAATATATGTAGAGGTTATAATGCCGGTGGTTGATACTATTCGACTTTTTGATAATGCTTCTGTTTATACGCCAACCAATATATGGATAAAGCGTTTGTATATTGAAAATTATTCAGAACAGCGATCAGAAATATTTATCAATAGCACTGAATGCAACCTATTTACTAAAGGATATGGCACCATTCGTTTGGCAGGTATAGTTGACATATTAAGAGTTTATGCTAAGGATGAAATTGTTTTAAACATAGAGTTTTTATCTAAATATCTATATTGCGAAACCAACCAAAAAGCTACCATTATTGCCAAAGGCAAAACTTTTGCGGGTGAGTTTTGGGCTTACAATAAATCGCTGATAGATGCCATGGAAACTACTTGTGGAAGAGTTAAAGTATTTGCTTTAGATAATAGTCAAATTAATGTTAAAAGCGAAGAAAAACCTTTAGTCTTATCGTTAAAAAAAGGTAAAATACAGTATATCGCTCCCAATGTTATGGTAATCGATTCTATAGGAATACATAACCTAAAAGAAATAAAATAATCCTAAAAATTATATACAGCTGCAAATAAATATCTAAAGTTTTTAGGCTCTTGAGTTTTAATTACAGTCCCATTTAATTGTGGACGTCCATAAGCAGCTGCAGTTAATTCAATTTCTGCCGACAACGATAATTTATTACTGATAAAAGTTATGCGTGGCGAAGCACGATAAATATGAGTCCTTTGCAAGGCTATTAACATGCAAATATGTGATTGTTAATAACTTATTGATGTTTTTATTTAAAATTCCAGAAATAATGGTTATTTTAGCGTTATGAAATTAGAAAAATCAGGAAATATGAC
>JABUFC010000042.1 GCA_013314715.1 Bacteroidales bacterium
GCAGAATAACTAACTTGGTAAATGAATATCAACAGACTGGTAATTATAGTGTCGATTGGGATGCCAGTAAGCAACAAGCAGGTTTATATTTCTACTCGTTAATGGTCAATGGTAAAGTTTTAGAGAAAAAAGCTATTAAAATCGAATAATTTTTGTAACTTATTAACCCCAAGTACGATGAATAAACAAATTTAACCAGCTAATAATACAGTAATATTTTTAGAGGAAATTAATCATTAGGAATCTCGTTTTCTTGTTAATAACAAAATTAACTACTTGATATAATTGGGATAAAACTTATTTAGGTAATGGATTTCAAGCACTTTATCGATTACGCATTTTTAAATGCCTAATCTGGGTTTATTCTTTATTTTTAGAAACTAATAATGAAAGCATTATATCAACTAAATTTTTTGATGTAAATTTGTAAAGATTTCGTGATTTAATTTTAAATGTATTTTTACAGAGAAGATATAGAGATAGAGTTATGGGATATTATAATGGCATCGTTTTGGTTTTTGATTTTATTTAGCTATGCTTTTATTATTAAAATCCGAAAAATTGAAAAATATCCTGAATACAAATATTATGTAAAAGGAATTGTATTTAAAATTCTTGGAGGCATTGCTTTTTCATTAATATACGCTCTTTATTACAAGGGTGGCGATACAGTATTATATTTTTACAGTTCCCGCTCTTTATTGAATTTAGCTTTCGAAGATTTTGGTAAGTTTTTTAGTATAATGTTGGGAAATCTCACTCCCGAAAACAGAAGTCTGTTTGGTCCTAAAATAGGCTATGTAAGTTATTATTCCGATTTTAATTCATTTTCTACAGTAAGGTTTTCTGTTATTTTTGTATTATTATCAGGCAAAAGTTTTTTAGGCACTGCTGTTTTAATTGCAGGATTTACATACAATGGCTTATGGTCACTATTTAGATTGCTATATAACAAATTTAAAAACAATTCGCGAGCCATAGCTTTTGCCGTTCTTTTTATTCCTTCTACATTATTTTGGGGAAGCGGTATCATGAAGGATTCTTATACGTTAATGGCAATATGTTTAATTTTTGTTGGATTTTATCGTATTATTGAACTTAAAACACATATTATCAAAAACCTTTTACTAGTAATATTTTCATCATTTATATTACTTTCTATAAAGCCCTATATTTTTATTACTTTTATGATGTCAGTTTTTGTAACCATTGTATATAAATATTACAAAGACATAAAAAACAAAGTCTTAAAAACAACTATTATTCCATTATTTTTAATAATTATTATATACCTTGGCATTAATATAACCATAAAAATATCGAGCACCTTTAATGAACAGTATTCCTCTATCGACAAAATGCTTAACGTGGCTTTAATTAGTCAACAAGACTTAAAGCAATCGTATTATGGTGGCAATTCGTTCGATATAGGCTATTTTGAACCTACCGTGATGGGAGTATTATCAAAATTTCATTTAGCTACTTTAGCTGGTTTGTACCGACCATATTTATGGGATGTTAAAAATGTTGTAATGCTTATATCTGCGTTAGAAAATACCATTTTTCTATTATTAAGTTTGTATATTGTTTTCTTGTCGTTATTTACTTGGCAACGTTATGGATGGAAGTACATGCAGAAAGTTTTATTTAGCGATTCATTCATTGTTTTTAGTTTAGTATTTTCTTTACTTTTTGCTTTTTTTATTGGCTTAACTACATCTAATTTTGGTTCATTAGTTCGTTATAAGATTCCACTCATTCCCTTCTTTATGGCCTCTCTTTTTATCATTGTTTATAATTTCAACATTGAAAGAAATAAATGGAAAGATTAGTTTTATACTTATTTTATTCAAGCTTTTACTAATTTTGTGCAAAAAAAATTATATGGAAAATTCTAACATGGGTTTTGATACCCTTTTAATTCATGGTGGTGATGTACACGACGAATGGGGAAGCGCTGTCGTTCCTATTTATCAAACATCTACTTTTGCCTTTAAAAATGCTCAACATGGAGCGGATTGTTTTGCCGGTAAAGAAAAAGGCTATATTTATACTCGTATAGGCAATCCTACCATAGAGAATTTAGAGAAAAAATTAGCTCTAATGGAACATGGATTTGGTGGCATTGCCTTATCATCTGGAATGGCAGCTGTTACAACAACTTACATGGCTTTATTAGAACAAGGTTCACATATTCTTAGCACCAGTGCTGTTTATGGACCAAGTAGAAGTGTATTAGAATCACATTTTAAGAAATTTGGTGTAGAGGCCACTTTTATTGACACATCCGACATCGAAAACATTAAACAAAATATTAAAAAGAACACTAAAATATTATACCTCGAAACTCCAGCTAATCCTACTGTACAAATTACCGACATCGCTGCTGCATCAGCTATTGCACACGAACATGGCATTGTAGTAGTTGTAGATAATACCTTCTGTAGCCCCTATTTGCAAAATCCACTCGATTTAGGAGCTGATATTGTACTCCATTCACTAACTAAATATATTAATGGACATGCCGATATTGTTGGCGGCGCTTTAATTGCAAAAAACGAAGAACTTTATACCAAATTACGCAAAACAATGATTTATATGGGGGGCAATATGGACCCACATCAAGCATATTTAGTAATTCGTGGCGTAAAAACCCTTTCGTTGCGAATGGATAGAGCTCAGGAAAATGCTATGAAAATTGCTCAATACCTAGAAAACCATCCTAAAGTTGAAAAAGTTATGTACCCCGGTTTACCCTCACATCCACAATACGAATTAGCTAAAAAGCAAATGAGAGGACCTGGCTCAATGATAAGTTTTGAATTAAAAGGAGGCTACAATGCCGGTGTAGTTTTAATGAACAATGTAAAAGTTGCACTACTTGCTGTTTCACTAGGCGGCGTGGAAACATTAATTCAACATCCCGCTTCAATGACACACGCATCAATGACACCTGAAGGCAGAAAGGCTGCTAATATTACTGAAGGCTTAGTTCGCTATTCGGTTGGAATTGAAAATGTAGAAGATTTAATTCAAGATTTAGATCAAGCATTAGCAAAAGTATAATTCATATGGCAAATTCATTAATTGAAGAATTACAATGGAGAGGCATGATTCACGATATGATGCCCGGTACCGAAGAACAACTTTCAAAAGAAATGACTACAGCCTATGTCGGAATTGACCCTACGGCCGACTCATTACATATTGGACACTTAGTATCGATAATGTTACTCAAACACCTACAAAAAGCAGGGCATAAGCCCATCGCACTTATTGGTGGTGCTACCGGTATGATAGGCGACCCCAGTGGAAAATCTGAAGAAAGAAAACTACTCGACGAAGAAACACTCAAAAGAAATCAACAAGGTCTTTATAATCAACTCCAATTATTTTTAGACTTTAATGAAAATATTCCAAATAAAGCCGAAATTGTCAATAACTATGATTGGACTAAACCTTTTGATTTAATCGGCTTTTTACGTGAAGTTGGAAAGCATATTACAGTTAATTATATGCTCTCGAAAGATTCTGTTAAAAAACGAATGGAAACAGGCATCTCCTTTACAGAATTTACATACCAACTTTTGCAAGGCTACGACTTTTTATACTTATACGAACATCATAACTGTAAGCTACAAATGGGCGGAAGCGATCAGTGGGGAAACATTACTACAGGAACAGAGCTAATTCGCAGAAAATTAGGAGGCGAAGCTTACGCCTTAACTTGCCCACTTATTACTAAAGCCGACGGAGGTAAATTTGGAAAAACTGAAAAAGGAAATATTTGGCTCGACAAACGCTACACTTCGCCTTATCAATTTTATCAATTCTGGATAAACACCACCGACGAAGACGCCGAAAAATATATTAAAATATTTACCATGCTCTCACGCCAAGAAATAGAAACACTTATTCTAAAACATAAACAAGAACCACATCTTCGAATTTTACAACAAGCATTAGCCAAAGAAGTAACCATTATGGTTCACGGCGAAGATGAATATAAAGCAGCAGTCGAAGCATCACAAGTACTTTTCGGAAAAGGAACCAAAGAAACATTAGAAAAACTCGATGAACAAACGTTTTTGTCTGTTTTCGATGGTGTACCTCAGTTTAATATATCAAAATCAGACATATTACAAGGTATTCCATTGATCGAATTATTAGCTGTAAAAACGAACATTTTTCCAAGTAAAGGTGAAGCTCGTAAAATGATCGCCGCTGGTGGACTTAGTATCAATAAAGAAAAAGTTAATACTGAAATTACGCTCTCCGAAAAAAATCTTTTAAATCATAAGTTTATATTAATTCAAAAAGGAAAGAAAAATTACTATATAATAGTAGTCAGCTAATATATCATTTATCCTCTGGAGGAAAAATATATCTATTGTATTCGTTCATACAATGTTGAATGCCATTTGAAACAAAAGAAAGAATGGCATTTTTCATGGTTTCAATATAAAAAGGAAGTACTTTCTCTTCTTCTGGTAAAAAGGGACTAAGAACATAATCGGCTTGTTTGCCTTTGGGAAAATTATTACCTATACCAAAACGTAAGCGTGGATAATGATTACTTTCCAGTATTTCATCAATATTTGACAAGCCGTTATGCCCCCCATTGCTACCACCAGCTCGTATTCTAATAGTACCAAAAGGTAAAGCAATATCGTCTACCACAACAAATATATTTTGAGTAGAAATATTTTCTTTGTTTGACCAATATTTAACTGCTTTGCCACTTAAATTCATATAAGTGCTAGGCTTAATAAGAATCAACGATTTGCCTTTATACTTAATCGTTGTTTTAAAAGCATAACGGTCTAATTCAAAAATAGTATTGGATGCATTTGCTAATGCATCCAATACTCTAAAACCAATATTATGACGAGTAAGTTCGTATTCTTTACCAACGTTTCCTAAACCAACAATAAGGTATTTCAAAACGTTAGAATATTAGTTCTTATTTAGCAGATTCAGCAGCACCAGCTTCAGCAGAAGATTCAACAGCAGCACGTGTTATTTTTACAGTAACCACTGCATTATCATGCTTATCAACCACCGTTAAATTAGGAATAGAAATGTCTCCTGCATGAATGGTTTTGCCCAATTCGAGGTTCTCAACATTAATTTCTACAACTTCAACCATATCCTTAATTAAGCCTTTAACATGGATATATCTCATTTCTTGCGATAACTTACCACCATCTTTAACCCCTTTAGCCAAACCTACAACTTTTACAGGAAGTTTTACTATTATTGGTTTATCATCGTATATTTCGTAAAAGTCAACGTGACTAACACGATCGGTTACTGGGTTAAATTGAACATCTTTAATAATAGCTTTTTTCGTTTCGCCATTAATATCTAAAACAGCATAATAAGTGTATGGAGTAAATACCATCTTATTGAGATACTTTTCCTCAATAGCAACATGAATGTTGGAACCACCGCCATAAATTTCGCAAGGAATTAACTCTTTTTTACGCAATGTTTTAGCTGCTTTTTTTCCTAAGTCGTTGCGAATAATCGCTTTCAATTCAATAGATTTCATAATAATTACTTTTTAGTGCTACTCAAAATTAAGTTTACCACTTAATCTCCCATTACACATGAAGCATGGAATTTTTAAATGGACTGCAAAGGTAAGACTTATTTTATTAATATCCAAAAATTAAAAAGGCCAAAATTGGTTATCGTACCAAATCGCTTCTTTCAATTCTTTATCCATTTCTAAAAGAATAGCATAATGCGAACGTTCCCAATTTGAAAGCCACATAAATAATTCTTTTTCTTCTTTGCTTTCAGACTTTTCAGCAAATTCGGCATAAACCTTTATAGCATTACTTTCCATATCAATGGCTGCCGAAATAGCTGCTGCTTCGTAACTAGCTGCATTTATTTCTTTTTTAAGTTTATCAGTTAAAATAAGTCCCGAAAAAGCATCTTCTTGTTTGGGTAACGCCAGCGAACTAATTTTATTCTCTTTTTGAATTGCTTTAAATGTATCGCTTAAAAACTTTTCGTGCAATACTTCTTCTTTGGCCATGGTCTCAAAAATTTGTCGAATCTCTTGACTTTGAGTACTTTTGGCAACTTGGCTATAAAAAGCATAACCTTTACGCTCCATTAAAATAGCCATTTTTAAAATTTCTAACGATTTGTTTGTATCCATCTTAATTAATTTTTAAGTTTACAGTCGGAAAGATAATATTTTATTATGAATTCAAAAAAGACAAACAATATTATGGGCAAACTTTTTATTGTACCTACTCCCATAGGTAACTTAGAAGACATAACATTAAGATCCTTACGCATTTTAAAAGAAGTTGATTTCATTTTAGCTGAAGATACTCGTCAAACAATTAAGCTTCTGCAACATTATGACATAAAAACACCCTTAAAAGCATATCATCAATACAACGAACATCATATTTTAGATAAAATTATCGACGCAATTAAATCAGGTAAAAGAATTGCCCTTGTAAGTGATGCAGGAACTCCTGCCATCAGCGATCCAGGCTTTTTAATTGTACGCGAAGCTATCCAAAATCAAATAGAAGTAGAATGCTTACCTGGAGCAACCGCACTTATTCCTGCATTGGTTGATAGTGGATTCCCCTGCGATCGTTTTATTTTCGAAGGCTTTCTCCCACATAAAAAAGGAAGAAAGAAAAAAATTGAAGAAATTGCTCAATACAATAAAACATGTATTATATATGAATCGCCCTTTCGCTTATTAAAAACCTTAGAAGAGCTTGATTATCATATTAATAACAAAAAACAAGTTTGTGTATGCCGTGAAATATCCAAACTTCACGAAAGTATTATAAGAGGTTCTTTTAAAGAGGTTATAGATTATTTTAAAACTACTCCAATTAAAGGCGAAATTGTAATTGTTATTAGTACAGCTAACGAATAATTTTGTAACTTTGCAACAAAAAAAATATGAAATAGCCATGAGAATAAATTCACAGCAACCGAAAATGAAATTATCACTCACAAATAAGCCTTGCTCTTTATTCGAATGGCGTATTCCATGTGACCTTAATTTAAAAATTAAAAAATAATTACACATGAAAAATTACTTATCATTTGTATTAGCACTTATTTTATGGTCATGCCAAGGGAATATCGAAGAAGACCCAGCTTATAAAAAATTATTATCTGAGCGAGATAGCTTGGCGGGCTTAGTTTCGGCCGATGTAGGACAAATTAATCAGTACTTAGCCGATTTTAATGATATTCAAACCAATTTAGATAGAATTAAACAAGCGGAAAACCTAGTTACTGTTAATGCCAATAATCCCGAAAACCCCACCACCGCCAAAGACCAAATTAATCAAGACATGCAACTAATTTACGACTTACTACAACAAAATAAAAAAACCATCGAAGATCTTCGCAGAAAATTAAAAAAATCGAATAGTCGTTTAGTTGAACTCGAAAAAATGCTCAATAACCTCGAACAACAAATAGCTCAAAAAGATGCAGAAATCGCCGAATTAAAAGCTAAATTAGAACAAATGAACATTAAAGTAGAAATACTAACCTCTAATATCGATAGCTTAAATAAAGAAAATGCACAAAAGCAAGACATTATAGCTCAAAAAACAGAAGAACTTAATACTGCTTTTTATGTATTAGGAAGCAAAAAAGAATTAATCGAAAATAAAATCATATCAAAAGAAGGTGGTTTTGTTGGAATTGGTAAAATAGAAAAACTTCGTGAAGATTTTAATAAAGATTATTTTACTAAAGTAGATATCACTACCATTAACGAAATTCCCATCAATGCCTCTAAAGCTAAAGTTATTACTTCGCACCCTGCTAACTCTTACAAGCTCGATATGAATGGTAAAAAAATCGAAAAACTTGTAATACTCGATAAGAAACAATTTTGGTCTGTTTCAAAATACTTGGTTATTGTAATTGAGTAAATTAAATTATAAAGTTGTTTTTATTTATATGCTTATGTGCATAACAGCACATAAGCATATTTTTTCTCAATCGTTAGTAAAAAAATTCATGTCGTTACCTTGTGCAGAAAAACAATGGGTTTTATTACACCCTTTTATAGCTAACAATGTATATAAACTAAGTGAGAAAGCTATATTTGAAACTAAACGATTAATAAACGACACCACATTAGACGGAGATCTAAATGGTGGACAATTAGATGCCTTTAGGCATGCATATTGGATGGCATTAATCACCAAGCAATATGGTCCTAAAAGAGCGTTATCGCTTGGCAAGGCTCACGAAAAAGGCAATTATCAATATTTCAAAAGAAACAAACAAGAAGACGGAACATTACCCGATTTCGAAAGTTCACAAATGGATTATTTCAACAACGATGTAGGCATAGAAATCGGCCAAATGCTTGCCGAAACTACACACGACTCAATAAAGCAATACATTATATATAAAATAAAAGAAGGTAAATTATACGTCCTTAAAAAAAATGTACATGGTATATTTCTGACTTGCAATGGTGAATATGTTTGTGATTCTTGCAAAATATGGGTAAAAAACAAATGTATTGTGCCATCTAATTACAAAAAATAAAGGCTATCGAAAAGATAGCCTTTACATATTTTTAATAAAAATTAATATTCCCACAAATCGTGTTCAACTTTAAACATAAAATCTTTGACACGCTCCGATTCGAGTAAAGCATCTAAACCACTTTTATATTGCCAAATAAAACGGTTATTATAAACATTAGTTTCTTGATAAATAAAGCTACTAAAACGACGTTTGAAAAAGATATCGTCAAAGGTTCTACGTTCTGCATCGTTGTAAGGATTAAATACTTCATGGTTAGCCAATAAAGGACGAGCTGCTGGGAAATAAATCCACATAACGAGCTTCATTTCGAGTTCTTTTTCTTCACTTTCATCTTTAGTTCCACCCGATTCATTCAATGCTGCTTCACGTGCATACATTCTAATCGGTGCCATACCAATAATTCTTACTTCGAGCATCGAACGTTGTTTGTCAAAATACCAATATTCTTTCATTAAATAACGTGTTACTTCTTCGGGTTTGCGTTCGCCAGGAATAACCTTCAAGACTTGAGTTCCGGTTGCTTCGTCGTCAACATATTGTGAATCTACTTTAGCACCAAGTTTAGTATTAATTTCAGCAATTGTTATTGGAGTAGTAAATTCATCATCGATATCACTATATGCAACTAAACCTTCGTTTTCGATACCATATAGCAATAACTCAGTTAAACTATATCGGTCATCCATTTTACGAGTAGGAAAATAGAGTGGATGATTAATTTTTTCGCGTAAATCGAGCATACGCCAAATTTTCTTCCCCCACATCATATCGGCTTCGCGTAGATGATGATATGGAACCGGCTTACGTGCTGGTACATGTTCTTTAACGTAAACTCCATCAAGTACATCACTTTGTTTTTGCTGAGCAAAAATATTTAGCGATGTCAACCCGATTACCCAAAGAAGAATAAGTTTTTTCATATTAACTATTTTTATTTATGACGTAAAATATTGCTAAATATTGTTTTATATGTAAATATTAGCAAATTCATAGTTATTCAATTTTAAATGCAATAGAACCTAAATTACGAACAGTTCCATCAGGTCCAGCAGCTTTTACGCCTTCGATATATAGCTTTTTACCACGTTGAACTTGATTGATAAGTGCAATTTGTTCGGGTGTAAATTTTGAACCTCTGGCAATAGCATCCTTTGTAAAACCACCAATATTTGCCGATACCGTAAACTCTGTAACATTAAATTTTAAGTCGAAATCAAAACCTTCTAACGTAGCAGATACACCATTTTGTGCAATAAGTAACCCTTTTGAAATACTGCCACCTTTTTTGCCAGCAACGGTAGGTACGGGGTCAGGAATACGTTTCACACGAAACTCTTTACTTCCCATGCTACGGGCTCCACCTTTATCGTCTTTTACCGATACTGAAATGTGCGTTTTACCGGGTGTAGTAACTTTAGCGACCCAAGCTCCCTTTCCCGAACGATATATAGAACCACCTTGTATGCTAGCAGAAATTTGGTCATCTCTAAAACCTGGCACCGAAATTTCTATTGGATTTTCAACTCCAATATAAAGAACATTCATTTTTGTAGGTGAAACAACTGCCATAGGAGGAGCTACGGTATATTCTATACTATATTTTCCACCAGATTTTACAGGAACTTCTTTGTATTGACCCGTAGATGGATTAAATACCTTAATAATAGCGGCATATTGGTGACTTCCAACACCAGCACCTTCAACAATATATTTGGCAATACCACGATTCATTTTGATAGATTTAATATTGCCATTTAATTTGCCACTTGTTGAATCGTAGCTATCACCAATCAACACTTGCGACATGGTATCGGTTGAACTAAATGCTGCAATAAATAGTTCGGCTTCGTATTTATCGCCAGAAATTAAGTAATTTGAACGTGGTATTACACGAGGCGCAACCGTATCAAACTTAAAATCGGTAGCACCAATTCCGCTTAATAACTGTTGAATTACTTTAGCTTCAGCATTTTTTACCTGATTTTGCAATTGTGACAACACAGTTAAAGTAGCAATA
The DNA here is from genome assembly GCA_013314715.1 of Bacteroidales bacterium. NCBI lineage: Bacteria > Pseudomonadati > Bacteroidota > Bacteroidia > Bacteroidales > Bacteroidales bacterium. The sequence goes on from JABUFC010000042.1 coordinate 10,589, forward strand.
GCAGGTATTTCGGCAAAAAGTTTTGTCTCCCAATATTTTTCTTCGGGTTTATCGGGGCTTGCTTTGGGATTATCTTCGGTATTGATACCTAAATCGCCTAATTGTTTTAATAAATTTTCTTTTTCGGGTAATTGTATCTTGGGACTTTTAAATAATTCGAGCAAATTCTTTTTATATTCTATTAATTTATTTTTAATATTTCGAGCTTCACCTTGCGACCCGTCAACACTCTCGCCTAACATATAAAAATGTGGAACATCTCTTTGGTCTTTAGCTTCAAATAATAGTAAATCTTCTGCAGCTTTTTCTGCTTCTTCTTTTGTTTTACCATCGCATTGCATGATAAGCTCTATCTTTTTTTCTTTCAGATAATTATATAGCTCTTCGGAGTATTTTTTGGCCTTTTTTGCAGCTTCGTAGTAGGGAGCTACTTTTAAGGGGTCGTTTTGATTTGCTCTTTCAAATGCATCGTAAGTAAAGCCATTACTTAAACTAAAACTAATATTTGTTTTTTCGAGCCCTTCGTTTACTACGGCAAATGCATTTAATATATCTTTTGAAACGTTCAACGCCAACATTGCTGTTAGGAACAAATACATCATTCCTATCATCTTCTGACGCGGGGTTTCAGGACAATTGGTTGCACCCATATTCTAATCCTTTATTTTTAAAGTTAAAGCTAACGATTACTTATTAAAATTCATTGCTGCTAGCATATTACCATAAATGGTATTCATTGCTGCTAAGTTATTGCCAAGTTTAGAAATTTCTTCACGGTATTTCTTAACATCTTCAACTGAGCTTTTCATGCTTTCCATTATTTCGTCCATACCACTAAATAATTTCTTTGAATTTTCTAAGTATTCGTTAGAACCTTGTAATTGAAGTTCGTATATAGCATTTAAAGCGGTTAAATTTTTAGCCATTATTTGTAGCTGTTCGGTATAATTTTTAGCATTCATTTTTGAATTCTCTGCTTCAGTGTTAACTACAACAGCTAAATTTTGGTAAGCAGTTGCTAAAGCATTACCAGAATTTCCGATTGTTTGAACAAACTGAGATAACGTACTTTCAACGGTATTGGCATTGTGTTCGTATGTTGTTGCTAATTTAGCTGCAGATTGATTAAGGGCTTGTGCTGATTTGCTATATAAATCAGCAAATTCGTTAACTTTTGTTGAAGCTTTTTCAAAACTTGCAACATAATTATTTGTAGCCACGGTAGCTTCGCTAACATCGGCTAATTTTTCAGTAGTTGTATTTAGTGCCCTCAGTCCATTGCCTAATTTTTCAAATAAATCGGGTGTAATTTGTGCGCTATTTAATAACTCATCGAATTTTTCTAAAGCAGATTTTTTAGTACTTACAGATTTTTTTACTTCTTCGTCTTCAATTTCATCATGCATACCGGCCAATTCTGGATAAACAATACTCCAGTCCCATTCTTGGTGTAGAGGTTCAAATGCAGAAGTAAAGAAAATAAAAGCTTCTGTACTTAGACCTGTAACAATCATAATACCTGCACCAGGCCAGTGCATAATTTTAAACATAGCACCAACAAGAACTACGGATGCCCCAATTCCGTAAACCTTAGACATAAAGTTTTTCCAACCTTTGGTCTGAGTCATTTCACTAAATTTCATATTCAATAATTTTTAAGTTAATAATTATAATATTTTATTGTTATTTTTTTTCTAATATACTTGTGAACCTTCACTACCATCACGGAAATCGCGGCCTAAATATGAACGAACACATCTAAAACCAATGTATGATTTGGCGGAGTCTTGGTATTCGTAGGTGCGGGTACCACATTGCATATACCATGAAATATCTTTCCATGAACCACCACGAATAATTTTACGTTTACGTACAGGTGGATCATCGGGTAACGCTTCGTAAGTATAATCGGGATTTAAATCATCGGTATAGCTGTAAGCAGCTTCTTCAAAGGCATTGCTTGTCCATTCGCTAACGTTACCTCCCATATCATATAAACCATATTCATTGGGATCATAATGAGCGACCACCAACATATAAATACCACCATCAGGTGTATATGCACCTCGCATAGGTTTAAAGTTAGCTACGTAGCAACCTTTATAATTTTGAGTATAATAACCACCCCAAGGATACATGTTGCCTTTTAATCCACCACGTGCAGCATATTCCCATTCGGACTCTGTTGGGAGGCGATATTCTTGAACAAATGGTTCACCCATTGATTCTAAATAATAACTATTTAACAATTCGGTTCGCCATACACAAAATGCACGTGCCTGTCTCCATGAAACACCAACTACAGGATAATTATCGTATGCAGGATGCCAGAAATAAGCACGAGCCATAGGTTCATTAAATGAATAGGTAAAGTCGCTCATCCAACAAAGTGTATCAGGATACACATTAACTACATCGCGAACGATATAAGATGAACGGTCCTTTACAGGAATTCGTTGGCCTTTGGTAGGGCTTTTATAATTGAAGTCGGTAACTTCGCCATCGTATTTGTTTTCGTCATAATTCCATGCTCTACGCGTATCGTTATTAAAATCATATTTTTTAGCAGCTTGTTTAAGGTCAATTCTAAAATATTCAAAATTAAGTTTACGCGTATCTAATTCTTTGCGACGATAAAAACGTTCTTGCTCCGGTAAAAATAATTCATTTAAAATTTCGCGTGATTCTTGTTCGTTCCATTTTATTTTTTCTTCCCAATTAATAAAAGGAGGGTTAACATCTTCGCCGTATTCATTTTGAGTGATAAGGTATTGTTCTAATTGAGCTCCTAATAATTTATATGCAATAGAGTCGCGTACCCACTCTACAAACTGACGGTACTCATTATTGGTTATTTCTGTTTCGTCCATCCAGAAAGGAGCAACGGTTACCGTTTTTGTTTCGGCTGTCATTGCCCATGGCACGTCCTGATCGTCGGGTCCCATATTATACGATCCGGCAGGAACGAATACCATACCATAAGGTTGTGGTTCATACCAAGCTTCGCGGTTTTGAACCCCAATTAGCTCTCCATTGCCTTTATTGGAACATCCATAAAACAATGCTACAAGAGCTAAAAATAATAAACTCGTTAGTTTATTCATATAATGATTATTTAATCGCTTTCGTTTCATAACTCAAAAATTTTAATTTTATTATAAGTATCGAACACTTCCATATCTGCCACGAGTGTTCGATTTGGTTATAGTAAAGCAATATTTTGCAAAAAATTCAACCGAACCACTTTCGTAACTACGTAATTTAGAAACAGTAAGATCATAAGCCAGACCTAATGTAATGTTTGATTGTGTAGTAAAGCCAACCATAGCTACAAAAGAGTCGCCGAAACGATAAGAAAGTCCGCCACGAAATTGACGACGATATTCTACTAATAAATTTAAGTCGTATTGAGCTGTTGCCCCATCATATTTAATAAAAGCCGATGGCCATAAACCCCAGTTTTTATCAGGCATTTCAATAAACGAACCGACATTTACATAATAATGACGTCGAACATAGGGTAATTTACCGGTTTCAAATTTTAATTGGGGTTGTGTTAAATGAGTAGTACTAATGCCTCCATAAATTTTATCATCTTTTGAGCGATAAAATACACCTAAATCGGCATCGAATACCATATGCGATTCAGAATGAGGTATGGCTGGGTCGGCATAGGGATTTTGCTGAATTCCATTTAATTTATCGGGAGTAATCCATTCACCATCTAATGATTTATTAATTAAACCTAATCCTAAACCTATGCCTAAATCGCCATCGCCAATTTGCAAATGATAGGCATAATTAACATTAAAATAAACATTTTTCTCAAAGCCAACGTTGTCGCTAATAATATTTAGACCTGCACCACTATTAAACTCAGGTAATGTCATGTCGCCAGAAAAAATCATGGTTTTAGGTGCTCCATCAAAGCCCATCCACTGTTGACGATAAAGAAGTGATGCACAAATGGCACCATTGCTACCTGCAAAACCAGGATTAACAGGGAGAATGTTATATTTATTCATACTAACTTGCGGATCTTGCTGAGCATAAGACTCCCCCAGCAAACCTGCTAAAAACACCAACATTAATAGTCTTTTCATATAGTTTATATTGCTATTTATACTATGTATATTTACCTTCATTTTACAACGGGCTAAGTAAATAAAAAAATTTAATATGATAAAATTTTTTCAACATTTTTTTGTTGATAACCTAAAATTTACTTCCGATTTTAACGATAAAAGTACAAAAAAAGTTTCATACGTTGTATCTTTTTGAATAAATATTTTAAAAATTCTTAATTTTTTTATTCGTAAAATGTTCATAACTTTTTACTTTTAAATTATTAAACGTTGATTGTGAGGGCAAAATTGTGTATGTAAAATAAAAAAATGATTTTTGTCATTTTTAAGTTTGTTTTTCATTAACTTTATTATTTTACATAACTTTTTGAAAAGCATAATACCAACGATCGGGGACAACACCTTTTAACGCAGTCTGATAATCTTCTTCACTGCACGAAATAAGCCACTTTTTCTTAAAGTTCGTTTTCGGCAAAGGTATTTCCATCCACCAACGTTCGCTTTTAATACTTTTATAAAATGTTAAATAATTATTTGTACTTACTTCGACATGGTATTTGGTGAGCTTATTAATAGAAGTTACTGGATAATCATGCTTACGAGCAAAAAAACCATCTATAAAATGCCAAATAATTTGGGCTAACGAAAGTGGATTGTTATTTGGATGTGAATTAAAAATATAAGCATAAGAGCTTAATTTATCACTAAAGCCAGCATAACGTGCTAATTGACAGGCTTCTTTAATACTAAATCCATTTTCAGATATATTTTCGTATTGTGGTATATAACTCTTGGCGAGCGAAGTTTGATGAAAAAAGAATGTATCGCAATCTCGAATATAAGGTTCTGCCTTTAATAAATCGGCTTGTAACTCTCCTACACGTATGCCGTCAAAAAATAGTGCATTTAATGCATTTATTTCATTAGGATGACAAAAATAATTTTGATAACCTAATATTATATAATTAATTAAGGTATGGTCTTTTTTAGATAATATCTGTGGTAAATAATGATTATTTGTTTTTTTAATATGTATAGCATGTTCGCATGCACCTATAGTAATGGGCTTTTTTTGAGCTTCATAAGCTAAATATATGGCGTAAGGAATATAAGAATGATCGGAAATAATTATTGGACACACTTTATGCTCTAACAAATATTCAACGATATCGCGAGTAGCATATAATGTATCCGAAAAAGTACTACTTTTCTTTAAAAAACCTAAATCAATCGCTTTGTAGGGTTTAATGGTGTGATTAGCTAGTTGATATAATATTTTACGAAACTCTGTTAAAAAAAGCTCGTTGCCTTCTGTTGAAATAGTAAATAGTGCGATAGAATAATGATTGATTTTGAAATTATTTACATTTTCTGTATTTAAAAAAGTAAAATTACTAGATAAATAGCCTTTCTGAGATACAATAGAAAAATTAACAGGATCGAAATAATCTATTAGGTTCATTTTTTCTTTGTTTTTGTTTCCGAATTGTTTTTAACAATTTCGGCTATTTCTTTATAAGAAGCTGTTTCCCAATTAATGCTCTTTGGTATTTTTATATTTTGATTCTTATACTTAATATAAACCCCATAACGTCCTTTTAATATTTTTAAATCTGGATCTTCTTTAAATTCACGAAGTGGTCCTTTATACTCATTTTCTTTTTCGTGTATTATTTCTTCAGCTCTTTCGAGGGTAATCGTATATGGGTCGTCTACATTACGTTTTAAAGAATAAAATTTTTTGTTGTATAAAATATAAGGACCAAAACGACCTATGTTAATAACCACATCTAATCCGTTTATTTGCCCTAAATTTCGTGGTAAACTAAATAATTCTAGTGCTTCTTCAAGAGTAATTGATTCGATATATTGATTTTTCTTTAAACTTGCAAACTTTGGTTTATCTGTTTGACTGCTTTCGCCTAGTTGTACAATAGGACCATATTTACCAAATTTTGCATATACTTTTAATCCAGTTTTGGGATCAATACCAATAAATCGTTCTTGATTAATACGTTCTTTGGATGTTTCGAGTTCTTTTAATTTGGGATGAAATTGTTTATAAAAATCTTTTAATATTTTTATCCAATTTTCAGTTCCTTCAGCAACATCATCAAGTTTTTTTTCAATTTTAGCAGTAAAGCTAAAATCGAGAATTTCTGGAAATACAGATATCAAATAATCATTGACAAGAATACCGGTATCGGTTGGGAAGAGTTTTGATTTTTCTTGCCCGTATGTTTCTTTTTTAACTTTTTCTTTAATGTTGTTGTTTTCGAGTGTAATAATGGTTATTTCTCTATTTTCGGCTGATTTATTGCCTTTAACAACATATCCTCTTTGCTGTATTGTAGAAATGATGGGTGCATATGTAGATGGTCTGCCTATTCCCAACTCCTCAAGTTTTTTAACTAAACTTGCTTCTGTATAACGTGGTGGGTGGTGCGTATATTTTTCGGTTGCTACAATTTGATTTTTAATAAGTGATTGTTTTATCTCAAGCTGAGGCATAATAGTTTCTTCAGAGTTTTCATTTTCTTCGTCGGTAGATTCTTTATATAATTTCATAAAACCATCGAAAAGAATCACTTTTCCTGTTGCAATAAAATCATATTTTGTATTTTTACTTTTAATAGTAACGATTGTTTTTTCTATTTGTGCTTCTTTCATTTGCGAAGCTAATGCCCTTTGCCAGATAAGTTCATATAATCGTTTTTCTTGTTCGGTTCCATCGATGGTTTCGTTTGAAAAATAGGTAGGACGAATGGCTTCATGTGCTTCTTGTGCTCCCTTCGATTTAGTTTGATACTGACGACTTTTATGGTATTCTTTACCAAAAAGTTTTTCGATTTCTTTTTTGGCAGCTCCTAAGGCAAGTGTTGAAAGCTGAACGGAATCGGTACGCATGTAAGTAATATATCCCGATTCATAAAGCTTTTGAGCAATAGTCATAGTTTGAGAAACAGAAAATCCTAGCTTTCGAGACGCTTCTTGTTGTAATGTACTCGTTGTAAAAGGTGGCGCTGGGCTAATTATCGATGGTTTTTTTTGAATATCAGCTACAAAAAAAGTTTCGTCGATACATTGTTTTAAAAAATTAATAGCTTCTTGTTTAGAATTAAATGAATGATTCAGTTCGGCTTTTATCTCGTATTTTTTTTGCTCTTTATCTTTAAAAGTAAAAATTGCATGAACCTTGAATGTAGAAGTGGGCGTAAATGCCATTATTTCTCTTTCTCTTTCAACAATAATACGAACAGCGACAGACTGAACTCGTCCTGCTGAAAGATTTTTCTTTATTTTTTTCCATAATAAGGGAGAGAGTTCGTATCCTACAATTCGATCGAGCACTCTACGTGCTTGCTGAGCATTAACAAGATTAATATCTATATCGCGTGGATGCTCGATAGCATGTTGAATTGCTTCTTTGGTGATTTCATGGAAAACAATGCGTTTGCGTTTTTCGGTTGGAATATTTAATACTTCGGCTAAGTGCCATGAAATTGCTTCTCCCTCACGGTCTTCATCAGAAGCTAGCCAAACTGTTTGTGCTTCTTTGGTAAGTTTTTTTAATTCGGAAACAATTTTCGACTTTTCTTTAGGAACTTCATATATTGGAGTAAAATTATTTTCGATATCAATACTAATTTTATTCTTAGGAAGATCGCGAATATGACCAAAACTCGATTTTACAATATAGTCTTTTCCTAAAAATTTTTCAATAGTTTTAGCCTTTGCAGGAGATTCTACTATAACAAGATTTTTTTCCATTGAATTTTTATAATTTTGGGCTGCAATTTAGTAATTTTTATTTTAACAAAGTTAATTTCATGAATAAGTCCAATAATCAGGATGTTGTAATTAAAAAATGGATTAAGATTTTATGGATATTGTTTTTAATACCATTATTATTTTCCATTATTTTCTTTTACCTTATTTCTCAAGGCTATTTGGGTTATATGCCAAGTTTTGAAGAATTAGAAAACCCCAAAAATCAACTGGCAACAGAAATTATTTCTAGTGATGGTGTTGTACTAGGCACATATTTTAAAGAAAATCGAAGTCCTGTTTCGTACAATGAATTATCGCCCAATATTGTAAATGCCTTAATTGCGACTGAGGACGTTCGTTTTTACAAGCATTCAGGTGTTGACCTGCGTGCTATTGGTCGCGTTATTTTAGGTACTGGTAAAAGAGGCGGTGGAAGTACACTTTCACAACAATTAGCTAAAATGCTTTTTCCACGTGAAGATTTTTCAAATCCAATAAAAAAAATAGTTCGAAAATTTCGTGAATGGATAATGGCAATTAAACTCGAACGTCGCTATACAAAAGAAGAAATAATAACAATGTATCTCAACAAATTCGATTTTCTTTATCTTGCTGTTGGAATAAAATCTGCATCGAAAGTATATTTTAGCACAACACCCGACTCACTAAAAATTGAACAAGCTGCCATGCTTGTGGGTATGTGTAAAAACCCTTCGCTTTTCAACCCTCTTCGTCGTCCCGAACAAACGATCGAACGCAGAAATGTGGTTTTAGGACAAATGTTAAAATATGGTTATATTAACGAACAACAATTTGATTCACTCAAGAAACTCCCATTAGGCATTAAATTTCAGCGAGTTGATCATAAAGAAGGATTAGCTACCTATTTTCGTGAATATTTAAGACAAATTATGACTGCTAATGAGCCAGATCCTTCAGATTATATCGATCGGCAACGCTATTACGAAGATTCACTCGACTGGGAAAACAATCCACTTTATGGATGGTGCAACAAAAACAAAAAACCCGATGGAACCCCTTACGATATTTATAAGGATGGCTTAAAAATTTATTGTACAATAGACTCACGGATGCAACAATATGCCGAAGATGCCATTTATAAACATGTAGCATTAGAATTACAGCCAAAATTTAATAAAGAACAAAAAGGTAGAAAAAAGGCGCCTTTTGCATGGAATGTATCAGACGATGAAATAAAACAAATTATGACTCAATCTATAAAAAGATCGGAGCGTTATAGAGTTTTAAAGAAAAAAGGATTAAGCGAAGAAGAAATTATGAACATTTTTAAAACTCCTGTTCCGATGACTGTATTTTCGTGGAAAGGCGAATTTGACACTACGATGACTCCCTATGATTCAATACGCTATTATAAATATTTTTTACGTTCAAGTTTATTTTCAATGGAACCATCAACGGGCTATGTAAAAGCCTATGTTGGAGGTATTAATTATAAATATTTCGCTTTCGATATGGCTATGATTGGTAAACGACAAGTAGGCTCTACTTTTAAACCGTTTTTATATACATTAGCCATGCAAGAAGGCTATTCTCCATGCTACGAAGTTCCTAATGTACCCGTTTCATTCGATTTACCAGATGGCACTACTTGGGTTCCCAAAAATAGCGGTCCTACCAAACGCGATGGTCAAATGGTAACATTACGATGGGCTCTGGCAAACTCTGTAAATTACATATCGGCTTGGCTTATGAAACGATATAATCCCTATGCAGTTATCAACATAGCTCGCAAAATGGGGATACGAAGCCACATTCCTCCTGTCCCCGCCATTTGTCTGGGCGTACCCGAAATTTCATTGGCCGAAATGACCGCTGCTTTTAACACATTTGCCAACCACGGTATTTATGTACAACCCATTTTTGTAACCCGCATTACCGATGCCAATGGAAATGTTTTAGCTACTTTTAAACCACAACGAAACGAAGCCATCAGCGAAGAAACCGCTTATAAAATGATAGAAATGCTAAGGGCAGTTGTGGCTCAAGGTACCAGTTGGAGAGTAAAAGGTGTTTATAAATGCGAGGGCGATATTGCAGCTAAAACAGGTACCACCCAAAATCAATCCGATGGTTGGTATATTGGTATTACACCCAAATTAGCTACTGGAGTTTGGACTGGCGGCGAAGAACGTAGCATTCACTTCAACAACTTAGAGATGGGGCAAGGAGCTAGCATGTCGCTACCCACATGGGCATATTACATGAATAAAGTACACGCCAATCCTTCGTTAGGTTATTCACCCAAAGATGTTTTCGAAAAACCTAAAAATTTTGACGACGACATGGGCTGTAAACAATCTAAACCCTACGAAGAACCAGGCAATAATTACGAAATCATTGAATCCGTTGAACAATAATTATGATAACCATTGAAGCTTTAAAAGACATACAACTAAGGCGTGACGCCCTGAGGAGGTATCTTTGACATCGATCAACGAAAAATATGGCTCGAAGAAGAAGAACTTAAAACTCGGGCACCCAATTTTTGGGATGACGCAAAAAATGCCGAACTAATCTTAAAAAAAATTGCAGAACTAAAATCGTGGATTGAGATTTATGAACGGGTAGATAAACTAGTTGACGATTTAAACGTAATGTATGATTTCTTTAAACAAAAAGAAGCACAAGAATCGGATGTTGAAGAAATATACAAAATAGCATTAAAGGAACTTGAAGCTTTAGAACTAAAAAATATGCTTCAAGAAGAAGAAGACCGATTACCTGCTATCATGAAAATTAATAGTGGTGCCGGAGGTACTGAGAGCCTCGATTGGGCTAACATGCTTTTGCGAATGTACCAACGATGGGGCGAAGCTCATAACTATAAAATAAGAATGATCGATTTGCAACCTGGTGAAGAAGCTGGCATAAAGTCGGCTATGCTAGAGTTCGATGGCGATTATGCTTATGGCTACCTAAAAAGCGAAACCGGTGTTCATCGTTTAGTTCGAATTTCGCCCTTCAATGCACAAGGAAAACGCCAAACAACCTTTGCTTCTGTTTTTGTTTCACCCAAAATTGACGATAGTATTGAAATAAGCATTAATCCTGCAGATATTGAGTGGGACACATTTCGTTCAAGTGGACCAGGCGGACAAAATGTCAATAAGGTTGAAACAGGCGTTCGACTTCGCCATATTCCTACAGGTATTGTCATCGAAAATCAAGAAAGTCGTTCACAACTAACCAATCGCGAAAATGCTCTGCGTTTACTAAAATCACAATTATACGAAATTGAACTACAAAAAAGACGCGAAAAACAAGCAGAACTCGAAGGGAAAAAACTTAAAATAGAATGGGGCTCGCAAATACGTTCGTATGTATTACACCCCTATAAATTAGTGAAAGATAATCGTACCGATTATGAAACTAGCGATTCATTAGGAGTACTCGACGGCCATTTAGATGACTTTATAAAAGCTTATTTAATGCAATATAGTAAAAAATGAAAAACTTTATTTATATCGTTGCTTTTATGTGCTTCTATACATTTTTGCAAGCACAAAAGTTTGCACCTACAATAAAATTTGGTGCAGTAACATCGCAAGTAGATGGCGATAAACTAGAAGGATACGATAAGCCAGGTATAAATGCCGGTATAGGTGTCGAAAATCGTTTTCGCAATTATTGGTCGTTTCGCATGGAACTAAATTATATTCAAACAGGAAGCCGAAAGCTCTCTAATCCCGATATTCCAGACGATCGTTTTTATACATTACGCTTAAATTATGTAGAAGTCCCTTTTTTGTTTGGGGTAACGATAAAAAAGAAATACTTAATCGAATCAGGAATGGTTTTGGCTTATTTATTTAAAGCACGCGAAGATGTTGATGGGTCAGGATTTTTAAACCCAGAACCACCATTTAAAAAATTCGACTTCCCTATAAGAACAGGGGTGGGATATATAATAACCGATAAGCTTTCATTAAAATTTCATTATTCCTACTCTACCCTACCTATACGCAATCATCCTGGGAATCAAACATGGTATTTTAATAAAGGTCAATACAATAATTATTTAATACTTTCGCTAAATCTTAATTTATGAATACCCAAATAATAATTGCTGTAACCGGCGCCAGTGGCAGTATATATGCCCAAAAATTTATAAACGATGTATTGATTTTTTCTGACTATTCGATAAGCCTTATTTTTTCTGAAACAGCTAAAAAAGTTTGGGAATACGAACTTACAACTCCAATTCCTTCTGTATCGGAACGAATAAAAATTTTTTCGAACGACGATTTTTTTGCAGCACCTGCTAGTGGCTCTGCCGACTATTCCTATATGGTAATTATTCCCTGCTCTATGGGAACATTAGGACGAATTGCACATGGCATTTCAATCGATTTAATTGGAAGAGCTGCCGATGTAATGCTCAAAGAACGCCAAAAACTTATTTTAGTGCCACGAGAATTACCATACAATCTCATACATTTACGAAATATGACTCAAATTACTGAAGCAGGAGGCATCATAATACCTGCATCGCCTTCGTTTTATAATCATCCTCAAAAAATAGAACAATTAATTGAAACTGTTACAGATAGAATTTTGCCATTGATCAATATTAATAAACCCACCTTTCGATGGGGCAATAAATAAAAAATAATTGTTCGTTTACATTTGGCTTAATTTGAGTACAACTTTTATTAACTCCAAGGCATAAAATATTGATATGTATTTATATTAAAGTCGTATCAATAAAATTCGTACCTTTGTAAAAAATAACTATTTATGGAAAAACGAAAATACAACGACAATAAAGACCCTAAAAACAACCGCAATAAATACAACTCAAACAATAAAAAAAATCAACACTCCAAATTTTCAAAAGAAAAGAATAATAACGAAAAAAAATCTTTTTCAAAAAAAGACGAAGACTATTCAAACCCCTATTCAAAATTAAAAAAAGATAAACTTTCGTATAAATCATATAAAAAAGAATACTTGAATGAACAAACAAATTCATTTGAAAAAAAAACAGACCATAAAAAAGACAGATCTTACACAAAACAAAAGCCAACGTTTACTAAAGGTAAAACCAAATATAGCAAAACATCAACAAAAAAAGACAACAGCATTCGTTTAAACCGATTTCTTGCCAATGCCGGAATTTGTAGTCGTCGTCAAGCAGATGAATACATTAAGGCTGGTCTAGTAAAAGTAAACGGTGTAGTAGTTACCGAATTGGGCACTAAAATACTACCAACCGACGAGGTTAAATTTAATAATGAAACCGTAAGGATTGAAAACAAAGTATATATTTTGCTGAATAAACCTAAAGACTATGTAACAACAACATCGGACGAACGAGGACGAAAAAATGTTATGGAACTTATACGTGGGGCTTGCCGCGAAAAAGTTTTCCCCGTCGGACGTTTAGACCGAAATACCACCGGTGTATTGCTCTTTACAAACGATGGCGAATTAGCAGCTAAACTTACCCATCCCAAATATGCTAAGAAAAAAATATATCATGTTTTCTTAGATAAAAACATTAAAAGAGAAGACATGGAAAAATTAGTAGAAGGAATTACCGACAACGAAGAATTACTCAAAGCCGATGTGGTTTCGTATGTTGATCCCGTTGATAAAACACAAGTGGGAGTAGAAATTCACACCGGGCAAAATAGAGTAGTACGCCGTATGTTTGAGGCATTAGGGTATAAAGTTGTAAAGCTCGACCGTGTTTACTTTGCTGGTCTTACAAAAAAAAGTTTACCTCGTGGTCGTTGGCGATTTTTAACTCCTACCGAAATCAATATGCTCAAAATGGGTGCTTTTGAATAAACCATAGCATGTTAGGCTTGTATAGAAATAAATGGTTTATATTTTTCTTATTACTTCTTTCGTTTACCATCGTTTCTGCTCAAAAACATGTTGTAATTAAAGGTAAAATTGTTGATATTTCTAATAAGCAACCCATTCCTTTTGCTAATATTTCGCTCATAGGTACCAATACCGGTACAGTTTCCGACATTGATGGGAATTTTATTTTAAATTGCACTACTTTGCCTGTAAATATTAAAGTTTCGTTTGTAGGATACGAAAATAAAGTGATAACCATTCATACTACAGACTATTGGGTTATTTATCTTAAACCTCAAACCATTGCTTTGCCCGAATTAACCATTAAAGCAACCGAAAACCCAGCACATCGCATTATTCGCAAGGTAATAGAAAATAGAGAACGCAATAATCCCGAGCAACTATCCTCGTTTAAATATGTTTCGTACAATAAATTGATTTTTACCATTGATAAAAAATCGGTCTTTTATCAACGCGATACCATCCACATTAAAGCCAAACAAGCAGAGCGATGGCAAAAATATACTCCCCAAAACGATTCTGTTTATACCGAGTCGAATTTATCACAACGTATAGATTCGTTTTTTAATAAACATTATTTATTTTTATCCGAATCGGTTACGCGACGTGCATTTAAATACCCCGATAACAATAAAGAATGGGTATTGGCTACACGAACATCGGGTATTCAGCAACCGTATTTTATGGTATTGGCAACACAGTTTCAATCGTTTTCGTTTTACAACGATTTTGTAAATGTGTTTGATAAAAAATATTTAAACCCACTCTCGAAACAAGCCATTGGCAGGTATTTCTACGAAATAAAAGATACAGTTTTTAACGAAGAAGGCGACAGCGTTTTTGTACTATTTTTCAGGCCACTTAAAAATACCCTTTTCAATGGACTAAAGGGTATTATGCAAATAAATACAAAGTCTTATGCACTACAAACAATTCAAGCTGAGCCAGCCCAACAAGAGACCTCCATGTCGGTGAGCATTCAGCAACTCTACCGTTTCATAGATAATCGCCAATGGTTTCCCTATCAGTTAAATACAGAAATTAAAATGAGTGGCTTTCAAATACAAGATAAAAACGACACCCTGTTACTTAACGATTCGCTGGCATTGGTAGTCAGGAAAACTATTCCACTAATAGGAGTTGGCAAATCATATATCGATTCGGTGGAAATTAACCCTCCTATTGAAAAAAAGATGTTCGATAACATACAAGTAGAATTAAAGAAAAACGCCCATAAAGCTCCCGATAGCTTGTGGATGAAATACAGAGCCGAAACCTTTGAAGATAAAGAAAAAAATACATACCGTTTTATCGACAGCATTGGCAAAGAAGCTAAACTCGATAATAAAATAAGGTTTTTAGAAATCTTGTTAAAAGGTTATGTGCCTATTACTATCGTCAATTTGTCTATAAAAAATATGTTTGCATATAACCGTTTCGAAGGTTTTAGATTAAATGTCGATATCATTACCAACGAAAAATGTTCCAAATATTGGGCTGTTGGAGGTTATGTTGGATACGGTTTTCGCGACCATGCATTGAAAAATGGAGCATTGTTACAACTTTCGCCTTGGCCACTGACCGACACTAAGCTGCGTATTGAATATAAAGATGATGTTCGCGAATCGGGCGAGATTCGCTTTATGGAAAATCAAGTATTGTGGGGCGGCGATGCTTACCGCCGTTTGTATATTTGGAACATGGATTATGTGCGTCAATACTCGGCAAGCCTAACTTTTCGTCTTTTGAGCTACTTTAAAAATACGCTACAATACAGCCGAAACCAATTTAAATTATATGCCCCTAATTTTTGGGTAGGCAGTGATACCGTTTTTAAACATTTAGACTTCGAAGAATACACTTTTAGCACAAAATTTCTTTACAAAGAACAGTTTTTCCAGACGTTCAATAGTCGTTTTAGTTTAGGTTCCAAATATCCTTCACTATGGTTTAATATTCATTATGGAAATATTTATACTATATCGCAAGAATATTTAAAAATAGAATCGAAATTGTACATACCCATTGTATGGGGATTGTCTGGAAAGACATCGTTAACACTGATGGGTGGTTACACGCCCAACCATTTGCCCTTATCGCTTTTGTATGGTGGTTACAGTAGTTACGACAAAGGCTTGCCCATTGCAGCTGAACAAACCTTTGCCACCATGCGTATGAGCGAGTTTTATTTCGATCGTTTTATATTTGGCTTTTTAAAACACGATTTCGGCAACATTCTGTTCCATATAGGCAAGTTTAACCCCGGATTGTCGGTTCATCAGCATGTAGCTTGGGGCGATCTTTCGTCAAATAATGCTTATGCCGATATAAAAACAGCACGCTACCCTTTTTTAGAGTCGGGAGTAGAGGTTTACAATCTTTTTAAGCAATCGTTTAACGGACTTGGATTGGGTGTTTACTACCGATATGGCTACTATGCCCTTCCAAGCAGAAAAGATAATTTCTCATTTAAATTAGTCTTAACCATGCAAATCAATTAATAATTGCAATTTACTAACAAACTACATACTTTTACATAAAAAATGTTACATTTACTAATAATTTTCAAAACATGACAAATGTCATTATTTTTCGTTTTTTATGAAATTTGCTATGTTTTAATTGAGCTCATTAAATCGCAAAAAAATGTTTAATTTAAAAATTTAATGCTTATGAAAAAATTATTTTTATTACTTTTGGCAGGAGGAATTATGACGACTGCCTGTAAAAAAG
Source organism: Bacteroidales bacterium (assembly GCA_013314715.1). NCBI lineage: Bacteria > Pseudomonadati > Bacteroidota > Bacteroidia > Bacteroidales > Bacteroidales bacterium. Next base: position 27,052 of record JABUFC010000042.1, read on the forward strand.
AAGAAATGAAAAAAGAAACCAACCTACAAAGTTATTCGTGGAAAACAAGCGACTGGGTTTTAATTA